>JAAOZX010000328.1 GCA_012274225.1 Comamonadaceae bacterium
CACGACGACGGTCAATCCTCCCCCCTACAGCGCGCCCGCCGGCCTCAGCCACTCGATGAACGTGACCGGCGCGGACGTGTGGGGCCAGAGCCAGCCCGGCGGCCTGCCGCCATCGCACGTGTGCGTGGTGGATTCGACGGCTCGCAACGCCGCCGGTCAGATCGTGCCCGCGTATTACCTGCAGCAGGTGACCGACGACGTGCTCGTCTCGACCGCGTCGTACAACGGGCCGAACAACGGCACGTTGACGGTGAACGCGACCTCCAGCGACCCGACCGCCGTGCTGACGCTCGACGGGTACGGCCCCGCAGCCGCAGGCACCGCGGGCACCAGCGTGGGCGTGGGTGCCGGCACCGGCCTGACTCTGGCCGCTGGCGCCGCGACCGTGACCGGGCTGCTCGCACCGCCGGCGCGCATACAGGTCTCTTCCTCCAAGGGTGGCTCCGACCGCGAGAAGACCGTCACGTCCAGGGGTACGGCGACCATGGTCGGCGTGCCGGTCGCCAACAACGACGCCATCACGATGTTCGAGGACTGCTTGGCGACCGCGGCCACCGTCTGCGCCGCCGGCGCGTCCCCGGCGATTGACCTGATCGCCAACGACACCGTCCTGTTGAACGGCACGCAGCAGACCATCCGCAGCGTGGTGACCAACAATCTCGCCCCGGTGGTCGTCACCGCGCAGGCACCCCGGCTCGGCACGGCCAACATCACGCCCGACGGGATCGTGACCTACACGCCCAACGCGAACGCGAACGGGACGGACAGCATCTCGTACACCGTCTCCGTCAGCGGCATCGTGTCGAACACTGGCCTGCTGGGCATCACCATCACGCCGGTGAACGACATCCCAGTGGCGGGCAACGTCAGCTCCAACGCGGTGGTTTCGCGGCTGAACCAGGCGAACCTGCTCACCACGTCGACCGATCCGGACGGCAATGCGGATGTCAAGGATGCGGTGATCGTCAGCTGGCCGGCGCAGCTCGGTCCGCAGCCGGTCCCGGCGAGCGGCGTGATCAACTACACGCCCTCGTCCACCGGCAACTTCAACGTGACCTACCAGGTCAGGGACGCGGCCGGTGCCCTGTCGGCCAACACGGCCACCGCCGCCATCGCCGTGATCGGCTCCGAGTCGATTGCCTACACCAAGGACATCTTCAAAGCGGGCAACCAGGGCGGTGCCACGAGTGCCCGCTGGACCGTGAGCGGCACGGACACGGTGCGCGAGGGCCAGACCATCACCATCGCCTACAACAACGGCACGCTCCGCGCGACCGGCCAGTCGTGCAACGGCACGGCGACCCCCGCGGCCTGCGTGGTCGGCACCGCCGTCGTCGACAGCACCGGCGCCTGGCTGTACGACAAGGTGTTGGCACCGGGCGGCGCGACGGACCCGACCGACACCACCACGTGGTCCAACCTGCCGTCGCAGACCAAGGCGTTCTCCAGCTCGCCCGTGCTCGGCGGCTCGGCCACCACCGGGATCGCGTTCAAGTAAGAAAGAAAACCCCTCTTGGGCCGGACCGGAAGGTTCGGCCTTTTTTTTGTTTTCGCCGGCCTGCGGGGAAGACGGCCCGGACCCGGAGGGAGCGCCCGACCCCATCTGGGTGATATCACCCAGTCACCCACCCGCAACGGGTGATTTGCACCGCGCGCGCCGCCGGGCCGGCCCGGGAGCACCATGCCGACAGGCGCCGCGCGACCGGCATTTCTGCCTCGCTCACCACCTCAGCGGCCTTGCGTTTCTCCAGTGAAAACAGCCTCGCGCCGCGATGGCGGATGCCGTCCCGGCCGACCGTCGCGGTGGCCTGCGCGCAGGGCGCGTCGCCGTTGGCCCGCTCTTTGCAGTTGCACAGAGAGCCCCTCTTGGGCCGGACCTGAAGGCCCGGCCCTTTTTTTTGGTCTCGCCGATCGATGGGGATGACGGCCCCGGACCTGGAGGGAGCCCGGCAAGATAATGGCCCGCTGCTCATGCCGCGGGCCTCTTGTCTTGGCGGGGGATCGGCCCTATTCGGCCACAACCGGCTCTTCCAGACCGGACGGCTTGGCGACCTTGATCTGGGCCTTGAATCGCTCCTTGAGCAGGTTGTAGTAGGCCAGGTTCTCGGCAGCGGCCCACGTCTGCGCGTACTGCTGGCGCTCCTGTTTCGCCGTTTCCGGCGGCGACGCTTCGCGGGCAATGACCTTGTTGACCTTGACCACGGCATAACCCTGGTCGCCCAGGTCGACGCCGAGCCAGGCCGGAAGCGCGGACGGGTCCGCGCGCAGCGCCGCCTCGATCACGGCGAGAGGCTGCTTCTGGGCTTCCTGGCGCGACACCGCGATGGCGCTTCCCAGGTTCGCGCCGGCGGGGCTGGCCTTCCAGGCCACCAGCTTGGCTGCGCCGTCTTTGCGCGCCAGCTCGGCGCTGCGCGCGGCGACGATGCGCTCGCGCACGCGGTCCTTGACTTCGGCAAACGGCAGCGTTCGAGCCGGCGTGTACTGCAAGATGCGCCCTGAAACCAGCGTGCTCGGCGCAACCTCCACCGCCTCGGTGTTGCGCTTCTTCTCGATGCTGTCGGGCGTGAACAGCGCGCCCAGGAATTTCGGATTGGCCAGCGGCCCTGTCGCGCCCGGCACGGGCTGGCGATGCACGTTCTTGGCCGTCTTGATTTCCAGCTTGAGCTTGTCGGCCACCGGCTTCAGGCTGTCGGACTGCTCATAGACGCCATTGGTGAAGACATCCGCCACCTCGGCGAACTTGCGCTGCGCCTGCTGCTTCTTCACCTCGGCCTCCAACTCGGGCTTCATCTCCTCGAAGCTGCGCTGCTTGGGCGACTTGATGTCGGTCACCTTGATGATGTGATAGCCGAACTCGGTCTCGACCAGGCCGCTGATCTGGCCCTTGCCGAGCGAGAAAGCGGCGTCCTCGAACGCCTTGGTCATGGCGCCGCGGGCGAAGTAGTCGAGGTCGCCGCCTTGCGCGGCCGACCCGGGATCCTGCGAATTCTTCTTCGCGACCTCGGCGAACGAATCCGGCGCCTTCCTGACGGCCGCCAGCAGCTCCTCGGCCTTGGCCTTGGCCTTGGCACGCTCGGCCGGCGGCGCGTCCTTGGGCACGGCGACCAGGATATGGCTGGCCCGTCGTTCCTCCTTGCCCCCCAGTCGCGCCGCGTTCTGCTCGTAGTAGGTCTTGAGGTCCTGGTCGTTGACCGCGACGCTCTTCTTCACGGTGTCCAGGTCCAGCACGACGTATTCGACGTCGGCCTGTTCGGGCGCCTGGAACTGCGCCGCGTTGGTCTTGTAGTAGGCCTCCAGTTCGGCGTCGGTCGGATGAACCTGGCCCGCGTAGTCGGCCGGGGCGAAGCGCCCCACCTGGATCTCGCGCTTCTCGAGAAACGCATCCAGCGAAACCCGGGCCTGCGCCGGCGTGGCGAAACTGGTGCCGCCCAGGCCGGCGAGGACCTGGCGCGCGGAAACGTCGGCCCTGACATTGGCCTCGAACATTTCGGGGCTCATACCCTGCGCGCCCACGAGCTGCCGGTAGCGCGCCATGTCCAGCTTGCCGTCGGGTCCGCGCAGGGCGGCAATCATTTCGTTGCGCTGCAACTCGGCCATCAGGCGCTGGTCGCTGGTCACCAGCTTGGATTGGGCGGCGGCGGCGGCCAGCACGCGATCGCGCACCAGACGCTCCAGCGTCGAATAGCGGGCGGCCGGCGAATCCAGCAGCTTGGCGTCCAGCGTGGGCATCTGCTGGCGCAGGCGCTCCACTTCCTGCTTGTGCGCCGCGTCCCACTCGCCCTGGAGAATCTCGCGCCCGTCGACCTTGGCCACCGCCTCGCCCTTTTCCTTGAAGCGGTTGTAACCCTCCAGCCCGAACAGCACGAACGACGGGAAGATCAGCAGGAACAGCAGAAACTGCATGACCTTGGTGTGCTTGCGAACGAAATCAAACATGCTCAAATCCAGATGGACCGAAAAAACAAAAAAGGCGAACTGCTGTTCGCCTTCGCTTGGGTTGGTGGGTGCTGACGGGATCGAACCGCCGACCTACGCCTTGTAAGGGCGCCGCTCTACCAGCTGAGCTAAGCACCCCCTCGCCGACCGTTCAGTTCAGCGCATCCTTGAGCGCCTTGCCGGGACGGAACTTGGGAACCTTGGCAGCCTTGATTTTAATCGCTACGCCGGTACGGGGGTTGCGACCGCTGCGGGCGGCCCGTTTGCCCACCGCGAAAGTGCCGAAACCCACCAGTGAAACCGAGCCGCCTTTCTTCAGGGTGGTCTTGACGGCACCGATCATCGATTCCAGTGCGCGGGTGGCAGCAGCCTTGGAAATGTCGGCATGCTTGGCGATATGCTCAATCAGTTCTGTTTTGTTCACGGGGGCCCCTCGTAGAGAGAAAGAGTTGACAAGAATGTCTCTTCATGATTTTTTATTCTCCCGTCCTGCGGTCACCGTGCGGTGCATAGGGCAGGGCTTCGGGAGTCGTCTTCGCGGCATCCAGCCACCAATGAATTAAAGCGACGGAGCCATACCGTGTCAATACGAAGGGCGGCTTTACAACAGCGCGGAGGCGGATTCTAGACGGTTTTCCCAAGATTCCATGCGGGTTTGCGGCCCATCATGGAAAACGCCATCAGAGCGCCGCGGCGATCGCCCGCCCCACGTCGCCGGTGCCCGCGGTCCCGCCGATATCGGGCGTTCGAGGCGCGCCGCTGCCAGGACTCAGCACCTTCTCGATCGCGGCCAGCACGGCGTCGTGCGCCTGGCGATAGCCGAGGAACTCCAGCATCATCGCCCCGCACCAGATCTGGCCGATCGGATTGGCGATGTTGCGCCCGTAGATGTCGGGCGCCGAGCCGTGCACCGGCTCGAACAGGGACGGATGCTTGCGATCGGGATTGAGGTTGGCGCTCGGGGCGATGCCGATGGTGCCGGTGCACGCCGGACCCAGGTCGCTCAGAATGTCGCCGAACAGGTTGCTCGCCACCACCACATCGAAGAAGTCGGGCCGTTGCACGAAGTGGGCAGTAAGGATGTCGATGTGGAACTTGTCCAACTTGACGCCCGGATAGGCCTTGGCCATCTCGGCCACCCGCTCGTCCCAGTACGGCATGGTGATGGCGATGCCGTTCGACTTGGTGGCGCTGGTCAGGTGCTTCTTGGGCCGGGACTGCGCCAGTTCGAATGCGAACTTCAGCACTCGGTCCACGCCGATGCGCGACATCACTGTCTCCTGCATGACAATCTCGCGCTCAGTCCCCGGGTACATGCGTCCGCCAATGCTCGAGTACTCGCCCTCGGTGTTCTCGCGCACGATGTACATGTCGATCTCGCCGGGCTGGCGCGCACTGCCGTCGCGCCGCACCACCGGCGCGATGATTCCGGGCATCAGGCGGGCCGGCCGCAGGTTGACGTACTGGTCGAACTCGCGGCGAAACAGCAATAGCGAGTTCCAGAGGGATACGTGATCCGGGATCTTCGCCGGCCAGCCGACGGCGCCGAAGTAGATCGCGGCATGACCGCCGACCAGATCCTTCCAGTCGTCAGGCATCATCTTGCCGTGCTTCTCGCAGTAGTCCCAGCTCGAGAAATCGAAGTGGTCGAACGCCAGGTCGATGCCGAACCGGCTGGCTGCCGCTTCCATCACCCGAACCCCCTCGGGCATCACTTCCTTGCCGATGCCGTCACCCGCGATGACGGCGATCCTGTGGGTACTCATGGTCAACTCCTAAATAAACCGACTGCGTCGGCGAGCATAAGCGACGGCGCTTCCACAATGTAATGTCCCGCAGCCGCCGCGTTCCGCTGACGTGGGCTGCACCGGCTGGGATCTGGCGGTCGATCAAGTCCCGGCCCGGCCGGCCGGACGAACCACCAGGCTGACCCCGAGTGCCGCGAGTCCCATGCCCAAGACCGTCGAGGTCGCGATCGGCTCCGAGAACAGCAGCCAGGCCATCATCGCCGTGCAGGGCGGCACCAGGTACAGCAGGCTCGTCACCGCCGTGGCCGCGCCGCGCTGGATCAGCAGATACAGCAGGGAACTCCCGCCCAGCGTGAGGGCCAGCACCGACCAGCCGAGCGCGCCGATCAACTGCCCGTTCCACCGGACGCTTTCCGATTCCAGCAGCGCCAGCGGCAATGTCACCACGAACGCCGCGCAAAGCTGCACCAGGTTGGCCGTCCGGACATCGCAAGGCGCGAGATAGCGTTTTTGGTACAGCGTGCCGGCCGTGATGCTCAGCAGCGCGATCAGCGCCAGCGCGAAGTTGGCGCCGCTGATCTCGCCCACACCCAGTTTTTGCCAGACCACCAGCGCCAGACCCGCCAGGCCGAGCAGCAATCCGGCCCACTGCCGGCGCGACACGGCGCCACCACGCGACGAAATCCAGACCGCCGTCAGCACCGGTTGCAGCCCGACCAGCAACGCCGCCAGCCCGGCTCCCATGCCCAGCTTCACCGCGGCCCAGACTCCGCCCAGGTAGCCCGCATGCATCAATATCCCGACGACGGCGAGGTGGCGGTACTGACGCCGGTCCGCTGGCCAGGCCGCGCGCGCGGCCTGGGACCATACCGCGAAACAGGCGACCGACAGGGCATAGCGCAGCGCCAGGAACTTCATCGGCGGCGCGTAGGGCATCCCGTAGCGGGCCACGATGAAACCGGTGCTCCAGATCAGGACGAAGACCGCCGGCATGGCACCGATCAGGGCCTGCTGCCTCGAGTGAATGGTCATGAGGCCCTACTTCACCCGTTTGCGGATTTCAGGAAGGGCCTTCTGCAGGTAGTACACCATCGACCAGACGGTGAGGATCGCCGACAGCCAGATGAGCCAGGTGCCCCACAGGCCGGTGTCGATCATGCCGAACAGGTGGCCGTCGAACAGCAGGAATGGAATCGCGATCATCTGCACGGTGGTCTTGACCTTGCCCAGCATGTGCACCGCCACGCTCTTGGATGCGCCGATCTGGGCCATCCATTCGCGCAAGGCCGAAATGGCGATCTCGCGGCCGATGATGATGAGGGCCACGAACACGTCGGCGCGCCTGAGATGCACCAGCACCAGCAGCGAGGCGCAAACCAGGAACTTGTCGGCGACCGGATCGAGAAAGGCGCCGAACGAAGAGGTCTGGTTCAGCTTGCGCGCCAGGAAACCGTCCAGCCAGTCGGTGAGCGCAAAGACCACGAACATGATCGTCGCGATGAGGTTCTGGACGTGCGGCTCGAGCCCGAGGTAGAACACCCCGACGATCAGCGGAATCGCGACGATGCGCGTCCAGGTCAGGATCGTCGGAATGGTCAGGAACATGGGCCCGATTCTGGCATGCGAGTGGTCCTGTCCATTCAGCAGGCTCCCGGTCCGGTGGGCGTGGCGCCGGGGGTCGCGCCGCAATCGCTAGTGCAACGCACGGTAGATCTCCTCGGCGAGTTCGTGCGAGATGCCCTCCACGCTCGCGATGTCGTCCACGCCCGCCGCCGCCACCCCGCGCACGCCGCCGAAGCGCTGCAGCAGGCGGGCCCGCTTCTTGGCCCCGATGCCCGGGATTTCCTCCAGGCTGCTGCCGCCGACCCGGACCTTGGCGCGGCGCGCCCGCATGCCGGTGATGGCAAACCGGTGGGCTTCGTCGCGGATCTGCGCCACCAGCATCAGCGCCGCCGAATCGCGGCCCAGGTACACCTTGTCGCGGCCGTCGGCGAACACCAGTTCCTCCAGGCCGACCTTGCGGCCCTCGCCCTTTTCCACCCCGACGATGACAGCCAGATCCAGCCCCAGTTCGGCGAACACCTCGCGTGCCATGCTCACCTGGCCCTTGCCGCCGTCGACCAGCACCAGGTCCGGCAGGCGGCCGGCCCCTCCGCCGCGCGCCGGCGTGGCGTCGGGCGGATCGCGGCCGGCTTCGGCCAGCTTGCTGTAGCGGCGCATCAGCACCTGTCGCATGGCCGCGTAGTCGTCACCGGGCGTGATGTCGTCGATGTTGTAGCGGCGGTACTCGGCGTTCTGCATCTTGTGGTGATGGAACACCACGCACGAAGCCTGGGTGGCTTCGCCGCCGGTGTGCGAAATGTCGAAGCACTCGATGCGGAAGGTGTCGAGGTTGTCGGGCGCAAGGTCCAGCGCCTCGACCAAGGCGCGGGTGCGGGCCTGCTGCGAGCCCTCCTCGGCCAGCAATCGGGCGAGCTGGATGGCCGCGTTCTTCTCGGCCATTTCCAGCCAGAGCCGGCGTTGCTCGCGCGGATTGTGCACCGCGCCGATCCGCACGCCGGTCTGCTCGGAAAGCGCCGCGATCAGCTCCGGACTGACTGCCACGCTGGTGATCAGCGCCGGCGGCGCGGGAACGCCAATGTAGTGCTGGGCGATGAAGGCCTCCAGCACATGCACCTCCACCGGCTGCGCGGTCGCTTCTTCCCGCGCGCCCCCCTGCGTCGTGCTGTCGAATTCCTGGACGGCTACGGCCTCCTCCACGTGGCTCGGAAAGTACGCGCGATCGCCGAGGTGGCGGCCGCCGCGCACCATCGCCAGGTTCACGCAGGCCTTGCCGCCCTGCACTTGCACCGCCAGGATGTCGACGTCCTTGTCGGACAGCGTTTCTACCGATTGCTGGTGCAGCACCTTGGACAAGGCGCTCATCTGGTTGCGCAGTTCGGCCGCCTGCTCGAACTCAAGCCGCTGCGCGTGGGTCATCATCCGCTCCTCCAGGCCCGCCAGCACGACCTGGGTTTCGCCGTTGAGGAAGGCCTGTGCGTTGCGCACGTCCTGCTGGTAGTCCCCGGGCGCAATCAGGTTCACGCAGGGGCCCGAACAACGCTTGATCTGGTACAGCAGGCAGGGACGGGTGCGGTTGGCGAACACCGTGTCCTCGCAGGTGCGCAGCCGGAAGACTTTTTGCAGCAGCTGGATCGATTCCTTCACGGCCCATGCGCTGGGATAGGGCCCGAAGTAGCGGTGCCTGCGGTCGACCGAACCGCGGTAGTAAGCAACTCGCGGGAACGTGGCTGCCGGCGGCGGGGCGGCTTGTCCCGCCAGCACCTTGTCCGTGCCCGTGATCTTCAGGTAGGGATAGCTCTTGTCGTCCCGGAACAGGATGTTGTAGCGGGGGCTGAGCGTCTTGATGAGGTTGTTTTCCAGCAGCAGCGCTTCGGCTTCCGAGCGCACCACCGTGGTCTCCAGGCGAACGATCTTGCCGATCATGTGGCCGATGCGCGTGCCGCCGTGATTCTTCTGGAAATAGCTGGTCACGCGCTTCTTCAGGTTGCGCGCCTTCCCCACGTAAAGCACGGCGCCCTCGGCGTCGAAATAGCGGTAGACGCCCGGCAAGGCGGGCAAGGCTGCCACCTG
>JAAOZX010000329.1 GCA_012274225.1 Comamonadaceae bacterium
CCGCCGCAACCGGCCGCCACGACGGACGCCAGCCAGGTGACCGCTGCTCTTCTGTCCATGCGTTTTCCCCTTGTGCGAGGGCGGAATTTTGCGCATGGCCCGTTGAAAAAATTGTTACCCGAAAACACCTCGGCGGCGAACGGTCCCATCACTTGGTGCACACGGTTGCGCCACTTCAGCCGTGCGCATGGCAGCGCCGTACAGACCGGCGAGCGCGCCATTCTTTTACTTCACCTTACCGCACGGTAAAGCAGCCCACGCGCCTGCGTCCGTGCTGCCATGTCTCGCTCGGGACAACCTCTCAGGGTTTGCGCGCGCAAGCGGGAATGCATTGCCGCCTACCCTTCTCATCCGAACATTGACAAGCAAATATGGAGATGCAATGACCCTTCCGAATTTCAGGCATATGAGCGCGATCGCACTGGCCGGCACGGCCTTTCTTGCCGGCTGCGGCGGCAGCGACGGCCCGGCACCGGTGGTTCCGGAGGAGACGCGGGCCCAGGACAGCCGGACCTTCACCGTGACCGATGCCAGCGCGACCACGTTCGCGCCCATGGCGGCGGCATCCGGCGACGTCGGCGACGTCACCGCCACCAGCCGCTGGGCCGGCGTGCTGAACGGCGCCGGCTACCACGTCGAGGTGCCTGCCAACTGGAACGGCATGCTGGTCATGTACGCGCACGGCTACGCCGGCACCGGTGCCGCGCTGGCGGTGCAGAACCCGACCATCCGCCGCTACCTGATCGAGAACGGCTACGCCTGGGCAGCCTCGAGCTACAGCAAGAATTACTACGATGTGCGCGCCGGCGTCGAGGACACCAATGCCCTGGCGCTGGAATTCAACAAGATCGCCGCGGCCAATTCCCGGGGGCTGGCGGCGCCCAGCAAGATCTACATCACCGGCGTCTCCATGGGCGGCGAAATCATCGGGGCCGCCATCGACGACGAAGCCCAGGCGACGGCCATCAACAAGGTCAAGTACAACGGCGCCGTGCCGATGTGCGGCGTGATGGGCGATACCGAACTGTTCAACGAGTTCGCGGGCATGCAGGTTACCGCGCAGGCGCTGGCCGGACAGGCCGCTTATCCGACCGACAAATTCGCCGACATCGCGACGCAGGTGACCAACACGTTGTTCACGACCTTCCCGTCCAAGCCCACGGCGACCGGTGCCAAGTACCTGTCGGTGGTCAAAAACCTCACCGGCGGCGACCGGCCGATGTTCGACCTGGGCATCGCCTTTGGCGGCAGTTTCCCGTCGGCCTATGGCACCTTCGGCTCGGACGGCACCGTCACCGGCATCCTCAACAAGAACGTGCTGGACACCAACGCCTTCACCTACACCATCGACGGCGATGTGGCCGGCAGCACGGCGCTGAATGCATCGGCGCAGAAGCTCACTGCCGCGCCCGACGCCAACCGCCTGCGCACCGACGGCCTGCGCTGGATTCCCAAGGTCAACGGCGACTTCAAGATTCCGGTGGTTTCCATCCACACGCTGGGTGACCTGTTCGTGCCGTTCAGCATGGAACAGGTGTTCAACAAGCGGGTGGCCGCCAAGGGCAACAGCGCCTGGCTGGTGCAGCGCGCGATCCGGGGCGTCAGCCATTGCGACTTCACCGTCCAGGAGATGGCGACCGCGTTCGACGACATGGTCCGTTGGGAGCGCGGGGGCGTCAAACCGGCCGGCGACGACGTGGTCACGCCGGCCACGGTGGCGGCGCCGACCTTCGGTTGCAAGTTCACCAACAACACCATGGGGCCGGACGAAACATCGACCACCAAGGCGTTGCGCCCGGCGGTCCTGGCCAGTTCGGCGCCCTGCCCCTGATCGGCAGCCCCAGGCCGGAGATTTCCGGCCTGGGCCACGGCGCTTCACTTCAGGTGAGCGCCGATCTGCTGCCCGTTCGCTCGACGAACGTCAAGGCGCCGCCGGCCCCGCCGCGCGGCGCTTGACCCAGCGCATCAGCGCGCCGAGCACCGGCAGCTTTTCGTAGATGCTCTCGGCCGGGTCCCAGTAGTCCCGGTGCCACTTGATGAGGCCGCTGTCGTCCAGCCGCAGGTGGCTGGCGCCATCGAAGCTTTGCGGGGCGCCGCGCAGCTGGAACGACAGCCGCCACAGCAACACGATCTCGCGGCCATCGGCGATTTGCCGGGTTACGGTGAAGCGCGGGTCTTCCATCGTTTCGAACATGGCCGCGAAGATGCGCTGGATCGCACCCAGCCCGCGCACCTCGTGGAACGGGTCCTTGAAGTGCGCGTCTTCCCGGTAGTAGTCGCCCAGCTGCTGCACGTCGGCCGGCGTGAAGGTTTGGAACAGCGTCGCGATCCGGACAATGGGTTCCATCCGTCAAAGCCCTGTGATTCGCCGCACCACCGCCTGATACGCGCCGAACGGCAACAGCGCCAGCAGCTTCATGGCGAGCGTGAAGCGGCGCGGGAAATGGATTTCGAAGCGGCCGGCCGCCCAGCCCCGCAGGATTGCGCGCGCGGCCTCGTCGGGGGTGATCAGCGCGGGCATGGGGAACGGGTTGGATGCGGTGAGCGGCGTTGCCACGAAGCCCGGGCTGATGACCGAAACGCCGATGCCCCTTTCATGCAGATCCAGGTACAGCGTTTCCGCCAGGTTGATCAGCGCGGCCTTGGTCGGACCATACGCCAGGCTGCGCGGCAGTCCGCGATAGCCGGCCACGCTGGCGACCAGGCTGAGGTGGCCGTGCCCCTGGCGCAGCAGCGCGGGCAGCATGGCGTCGAGCAGGTGCAAAGCGCCGACATAGTTCACCTGCTGGTGACGCTTGATCTCGGCCAGGTCGAACGCGGTCGCGCGCAGTTCGCGGTAGTACCCGGCGCAAAACAACACCAGGTCCAGCTCGCCGCCCTGCAGCACGGTGGCGGCGGCAAGACCGACGGCGTCAGGATCGGCGACGTCCAGCCCCAGGGCCACCGAACCCGGGTGGGCGGCGGCAAAGGCCTCGAGCTCGCAGGTGTTGCGGGCCGAGACGAACACCGCCGCGCCGCGGCCGTGCAGCGCCGATGCGGTGGCACGGCCGATGCCGCTGGAGGCGCCCACCAGCCATACGCGCCGTCCGCGCCAATCGGCCAGCTGCGGGTTGAGCGCCATCAGGGCTTCCTGGAAAAGAACAGCGTCACCTGGCCCAGCGTCACGCCGAA
>JAAOZX010000330.1 GCA_012274225.1 Comamonadaceae bacterium
CGCCTCCTTCAGGGCGTCGCGCATGCCGGCCACGTCGTAGGTGCGGGCAATCGTGCGCACCCAGTTCACGCCCACGCCACGCACGGCCTTCTCGATGGCATGACCGGTGCTGCGGGTGGCGTTGTGCGCCGTCGACGACAGGATGTCCTGGCCACCGGTGGCCGAGGTGTAGCTGTTGTCGACGACGATGGTGAGGTTGTCGCTGCGGTTGAACACCGCGTTGGCGATGCCGCTGGTCAGGCCGTTGTGCCAGAAGCCGCCGTCGCCCATGACGCTGATGGCGCGCTTGCCCTGCGGCTGACCGGCCGGCGGATTGAGCGCCGCCGAGCCGGCTGCGCCCAAGCCGTAGCCCATGGTGGTGTTGCCGAGGTTGAACGGCGGAAGAATGGAAAACAGGTGGCAGCCGATGTCGGCGCTGACGTGGTGCGGGCCCAGCTCGCGCTCGACCAGCTTCATCGCGGTGAAGATCGGCCGCTCCGGACAGCCGGTGCAAAAGCCGGGCGGCCGCGCGTTCACGCTTTCCTCGACCGACTGGAGCGGAATCACCGCCCCCTTGAGCGGCGTGCGGGTCGCAACGGGCTCGGGCTCGACACGCCCGTAACGCTCAAGGAACGAGCGAGCGCCCTTGAGCAGTTCGGCCGCGGTGTATTCCCCGGCCATCGGCAACATGTCCTTGCCGTGCAAGGCGGTGCCGGCGCCGGCCTGGCGCAGGATGGTGGCGATGTTCTGTTCGATGAAGTTGGGCTGGCCTTCCTCGACCATCAGCACCGCGCGCTTGCCCTCGCAGAAGCGCAGCACCTCGGCGTCGATCACCGGATAGGCCACGTTCATCACGTACAGCGGCACCTGGCTGTTGCCGTAGACGTCGGCCACGCCCAGGCGCGACAGCACGCGGATCAGCGAGTTGTAGCTGCCACCCTGCACGATGATGCCGATGTCGTCGGCGCCCTCGGCAAAGAATTCGTTCAGGCGCCGCTCCTGGATGAACCGCACCGCGGCCGGCCAGCGCTCTCTCACCTTCTCCTGCTCGTGCAGGAAGCTGGCCGGCGGCAGGACGATCCGGCTGGTGTCGCGCCGGGGGCTTTGGAGCGCGTCGCGCACGGTGAAGGCCGGCTTGACGTTGTCGGCGGCGACGAACTCGCCGTGCACGTGGCAGGCGCGGACGCGCAACTGCAACATCACCGGCGTGTGGCTGGCCTCGGAAAGCGCGAAGCCCTGCTTGACCGCCTGCACGATGGAAGGCAGGTTGGGACGCGGGTCGAGCAGCCAAATCTGCGACTTCATGGCGAATGCATGGCCGCGCTCCTGCATGATCGACGAGCCTTCGCCATAGTCCTCGCCCACCACGATGAGCGCGCCGCCGGTGACGCCGCCCGAGGCGAGGTTGGCCAGCGCATCGGAAGCCACGTTGGTCCCAACGGTGGACTTGAACGTGGCCGCGCCGCGCAGCGGATAGTTGACCGACGCGGCCAGCGTCGCGGCTGCGGTGGCCTCGCTGGCGCTGTTCTCGAAGCGGATGCCGTGTTCGGCGAGGATGTCCTGCGCATCGGCCAGCACGTCCATCAGATGGGAAATCGGCGCGCCCTGGTACCCGGCGACGTAGGCGACGCCCGACTCCAGCAACGCCTTGGTCACGGCCAGGATGCCTTCGCCGCGGAACACCTCGCCCGCGCCCAGGCGCAGCTTTTTCACTTCCTCGACAAAAGAACGCTCAGCCACGACGCACCTCGAAGAAAACCGGACTTCCGCGGCTCATTTTGGTATGCTCCAGATAGTTTAAGTGTCAATCTATCTAAAATCATGGATTCACGCAAGTCGGGAAAACACAGTGCAATGCAAAATCGCAGCATGCCGACCTCTGCCGCCGCGGACCGCTTTGTGGATGACTACCTGGCCGCTCTGCTGGCTCAGGCGAGCCTGTTGATTTCGGGTGAATTCCATCAAGTTGTGCGGGCCAATGGCTACTCGGTCTCCGAATGGCGGGTGCTGGCCACACTGGCGGGCAGCGCGCCGCTGAGCATCGGACGGCTCGCATCCATCTCGACCATCAAGCAGCCGACCGTCACCCGCCTGCTCGACCGCATGGAAGCCAGGGACCTGGTCCAGCGGCTGGAAAAGGACGGCGACCGCCGCATCACGCTGGTGGCCATCACCCCGGCCGGCACGCGGCTGGTGTCGCGCCTGATCGTCCTGGCGCGCGCGCACGAGCAGCGAGTGCTCGAGCCGTTCGGCCTGCAGCGGGCCGAAGAGCTCAAGTCGACGCTGCGGCACATCATCGAACTGCACAACGCACCGCCGCTGGACGCCTGAGCTTGCCGTGCGCGGCTCAGTGCGACGGCACCAGCACGGCACGGCCGCGGTGACCGCGCTGCGCGATCCAGGCCAGCGCCGCCTGCGCCTGGTGCAGCGGGAAGGTCGTGACCTCCAGGCTCAGCCGGCCATCCGCCAGCCGCGCCAGCAGCTCAGGCACGGCCGCGCGGCCGGCCGCCTCGCGCCGCATCATGTTCAAGGGCAACAGCGCGACGTCGCGCTGCAGGAACGCCGGAAGATCCAGCGCAACGGCCGGGCCGGCCGTGTAGCCGACCAGGACCGCGCGTCCACCAGGAGCCACCCCTGGCAGCGCCGCCGACAGCACGGAACCGCCGACGGTATCGATCAGCACGTCGCAGGCATCGGCTTCGGCCAGGCGAGCCTCGAGCACAGGCGTGACGCCGGCGGGCAGCCTCTCGGCCTGGGCCGTATCGTTCACCACGGCATGCACGCGAGCGCCCAGGACCAGCGCCAGCTGAACGGCGATGCCACCCACGGCGCCGCTCGCGCCGGTAACGAGCAGTCGTTCTCCGGGCTGCAGGCGCGCCACGTCGTGCAGCGCCACCCAGGCCGAAGTGCAGGGCGAAAAGAAGGCCGACCCCAGCGGCATGGTCACCGCGTCCGGCAGCTTGTCGATCGCATCGTCCGGCGCGGCGATCACTTCACACCAGGTGCCGTCCTGGCGGATGCCCAGGCCGGCGCCACGCACCCACACCCGCTCGCCGACGGCAAAGCGTTCGCTGGACCGCACGATGCCGGCGGCCTCGACACCGGGGATGTAGGGCAAAGCCGGATGCTGGAAGAAATTGCCGCTCCAGACCGTGCGGTCGATATGGCCCACCGTGGCGGCCTGCATTTCGACGAGGGTGCGGCCTTTCGCCGGACGCGGCGCGTCGACCTCGTCGATCCGCGGCGCCTCACCCAAGGCATGAACGCGCGCGGCTTTCATGGCTTGCCGACTGTCTCTGCCGCGGGCGGCCGCCACAGTCCGGCATGGCGCAACATGGCCAGGGTGCGCGCGAGCACGTCGCGGCGGTAGGCCGGAACGTCGCGCGCGGTGTAGTCGTAGAAACCGCTGCCGGTCTTCACGCCCAGATGGCCCTGCTCCACCAGCCGGTCGACGATGGCCGGTGCGGTGTAGCGGTTGCGGTCCACGCTGCCCGACATCTCGCGGCTCGCGTGGTGCAGGATGTCGATGCCGCCGAAGTCGATGAACTCCACAACGCCGATCGCGGCGAAGCGCAGGCCCAGCCCGTAGCGCGTGGCCTTGTCGATTTCCTCGGCCGTGGCGGCGCCCTCCTCGATCATGCGGGCGGCCTCGTTCATGATCAGCGCCTGCAATCGCGGCACGATGTAGCCCGGCGTGGGCCCGCACACGACCGGCAATTTGCCGATCCCTTCCATCAGGGCGCGCGTGCGGTCCAGCACGCCGGCGTCGGTGCCCGGGTGGGTGCTGAGCTCGACGACGGGGATCAAATAGGCCGGGTTGAGCCAGTGCATGTTCAGGAAGCGCTCGGGACGGCGCACCAGTTGCGCCAGCTGCGTCACCAGGATGCTGCTGGTGGTCGATGTCAGGATGGCGTCGTCGGCGCAGTGCCGATTGATCTGCTCGAACGCGTCGCGCTTGGCTTCCATCGTCTCGGGCACGCCCTCGAAGATCAGTTCGGCCTGCGCGATGGCGGCCGGCGCGCCCTGCGCGTCGACCAGCTCGACCCGCGCGGCAATGGCATCGACCTGCGCCGGCTCCAGCGCGCCCAGCCGGGCCAGCACACCGAGGCTGGCCCGGATCTCGTTGCCCGCCTCATCGCACAGGCGCTGCCAGTCCTCGGGGGAGCGCTGCCGCAGATCGACCAGCGCGATGCGGTGGCCGGCGTAGGCGAAGGCGATGGCGATGCCGCGACCCATGCGACCCGCGCCGACGGCGGCAAAGCGGGCCATGGTCAGGCGCCTTCGTGCAATTGCTGCGCCAGCGCGTCGCGCGACAGGCCGGCCAGGCCCAGCCCTTCGAGCGTGCGCGGGCCGTGGCGCAGGTCGCGCCCCAAGAAGCCCCCCACGATGGCCAACAGGCCGCTGGCAATCGGCGCATCGGTTGCGGTCCAGCGCGCCACCGAGGCCAGGAACGCGAGGCCCAGCTCGGTGTCCTCCGCGATGTAGCGATGGGTGTGCAGGTCGATGGTCTCGCGCCAGTCGCCGGACTTGACCAGCTTCTTGTGCGCGTCGCCGTACATCCACTGGTCGTTGTTGTAGTGGTCGGCCAGCGGGTAGTGCGGCCCGGCATAGCCCAGCGATTCGCGCACCGCGATGCGCTCCCGGTCGAGCCGATCGGTGACGGCGCGCACCGCGGGTTGAGTTCCCTCGTTGTGGATGTCCCAGCGCTCGAAGTGCTGCAGCGGCGCCGCATTCATCACCATCAGCGGCGGATGGATCACCGGGCCGGCGTTCATCAGTGCGCCCGACAGCGCGTTGCCACAACCGTGCACGCTGGGATAGGCCGCGCGGATCACGGCGATCGCCTCGGCTTCGCGCCGCGCCGGATACACGCCGGCGGGCAGGCGCACCGCGCGCACGGTGACGTTGACCTCGCGCTCGCCGTGCTTGCGGGCCAGGTAGGGCAGCGTGCCGGTCTCGGCCCATGCGATCTCGGCCCGGTTGCCCGACTCGCGCACGATCCCCGCCATGACATAGCTGCCGAAGGTGCCGGGGGCCAGAAACACGACCTGCCCGCCCCTCAGATGCGGCGCCATCGTCCGGGCGATGTCCGCCTGGGCCGTGGCCGGACTGGGGATGAGGACCAGCGCCGCGCCATCGAGCACCGACGCCATGTCGGCGCTGGCTCTTGCGATGCGGACTTCGCGCGTGCCGTTCGCATCTTTCAGCACGATGGAACCGCTGTCGATCACCGGCCGCAAAGCCGCAACGTCGCGGCGCCAGAGCCGCACTTCGTGGCCGGCCTCCGACAGGTCGGCGGCAGCGGCGTAGCAGCCATGGCCGCCGCCCAGGACAGCGATCTTCATCAGGGGATTCCCGGTTGGTGGAGGATGAGGCGAACGGCTGTCGCGCATCCGCCCGGGGTGGCCGATACATTACTTGTCATAGCTTTAGATGTCAACTATCTGCGCGGCGGTGCGAACCGCGGGATCGAACTCTGGCGCACAGCCGCCGTTCGTTGCATCATGCGCCGCTCAATCACTCCAGGAGAAACCGCATGAAGCGCACTCTGATCGCCACCGCCCTCGCGGCCGGATTTGCCATGGCCCATGCCGCCGGCTTCACGCTCAGCAGTCCGGACATCAAGCCCAACTCGACCATCGACAAGAAGTTCGAGTTCAACGGCTTCGGCTGCTCGGGTGAGAACAAGTCGCCAGCCCTGAAGTGGAGCGGCGCGCCCAAGGACACCAAGAGCTTCGCCGTTACTGTGTACGACCCCGACGCCCCCTCGGGCTCGGGCTGGTGGCACTGGTCGGTGATCAACATCCCTGCCAGCGTCAGCGAGTTGCCGGCCGACGCCGGCGCCGCGGGCGGAGCCAATCTGCCCAAGGGCGCGACGCCGGTGCGCATTGATTTCGGCGTCGCCGCCTGGGGCGGCGTGTGCCCGCCGCAAGGCGACAAACCACACCGCTATGTATTCACGGTGCACGCGCTCAAGACCGACAAGCTGGACATCCCGGCCGATGCAACGGCGGCGCTGGCGGGCTTCATGATCAACGCCAATACGGTTGCCAAGGCCAGCTTCACGGCGAAGTACGGCAGGGCCAAGGCGAAGTAAGGGCCGGGACCGGCTTCAGGCCCAGCGGGCCAGCGCGGCGCGAGTTGCGTCCCAGAGTCCGCCCAGCACTTGCAGCCGCTGCGCCGCATCCTCGGGGACGCCGCCACGGGCCCGGCTTTCGAGCGCGCCGGCTTCGCGTTGCAGGGCGACCGCGCCGACATTGCCGGCCGAGCCCTTGAGTGTGTGCGCGGCCGCGGCCAGGGCCGGCGCATCCTGCGCGGCGAGGGCGTCCCCGATGTCCTGCAGCCGCGGTGGCGTATCGGCCAGGAACAGCGCAATCACCTGATGCGTCATGGTCAGCGCCGCGTCGTCGAACTCGCGGAATTCCTCCAGCCGCGCGAAGTCCATCAACTGCGGCTCGGCGGCGCTTTCGCTGGCTGCGGCCGACGGTGCCGGCGGCGCGTTACCTGCGGCGGCAGCCGGCGCGGTCCAGCGCTCCAGCGCCTGCGCCAGCGCCGCCAGCTGCAGCGGCTTGGTCAGGTAGTCGTCCATGCCGGCGGCCTCGCAGCGCGCGCGGTCCTCGGTCGAAGCGCCGGCCGTCAACGCGATGATCGGCGGCGCGCTCGCGCCCCAGGCGGCGTGGATCTGGCGCGTGGCCTCCAGTCCGTCGATATCGGGCATGTTCACGTCCATCAGGATGGCGCCCAACCGCAACCCGGCAGCGCTCGCCTGAGCCACCGCCTCCACCACTTGCCGGCCGTCGGTCGCCGTGCGGATGTCGTAACCCAGCTTCGCCAGGATGGCGCAGGCAACCTTGAGGTTCACGGCGTTGTCGTCGGCCACCAGCACCGTGATGTTCTTGCGCGCGCCCGGCGCAACCGGCGCCGGGCGGGCCGCGTCGCCAGCCGTCGGTGCCACACAGCGCAACAGGGTTTCGAACAATTGCCCCTGCCGCGCCGGCTTCAACAGGCGGGCAGCAAAGAGCTGCGCGCTTTCATCGGTCGCCGGCATGAAGCCCGAACTCAGCAGCACCATCGGAATCGCCTGCCACTGCGGCCGGCCGCGGATCGCGCGCGCCAGTGCCACGCCATCCATCTGCGGCATGTGCATGTCGGTGATGATCACGCCCGGCAGTTGCTTCGCTTGCGCCAGCCATTCCAGCGCTGCGGCGCCGGAGTCGGCGCCCGCGACTTCCATGCCCCAAAGCTGCAGCTGGCGCGTGAGGATGCGGACATTGGTGGCGTGGTCGTCCACCACCAGCACCCGCCTGCCGCTCAGCAGGCCGGCATCCACGAGGCCCAGGGCCTGCGGCAGTTCGGTCACCGGCGCGGCCATCGTGAACCAGAAGGTGGAGCCTTGTCCGGGCACGCTGTCGACCCCGATTTCACCGCCCATCAGCTCGACCAGCCGCTTGCAGATCGCCAGTCCCAGTCCGGTGCCACCGTACTGCCGCGTGGTCGAGGCGTCGACCTGCGTGAAGGCCTCGAACAGGGCGGATGCCCGATCGAGCGCAATGCCGATGCCGGTGTCGGTGATCCGGAACTCCAGCACGCAGCGGCCCCGGCCGTCGTCGGCGCGCAATTGGCGCACATGCACCGCCACCTCGCCGGCGGCGGTGAACTTCACGGCATTGCTGATCAGGTTGATGAGGACCTGGCGCAGCCGCGTGATGTCGCCCAGGATCGCCGCCGGCAACGCGTGGGGCCCTTCTTCGGCCAGGTCAATGATCAGCTCCAGGCCCTTCTGGCGCGCGCGCGGCGCGGCAATGTCGCAGGCCTCCTCCACCGCCCCGCGCAGGCCCAGCGGCTCGCTTTCCAGCTCCAGCTTGCCCGATTCGATCTTGGAGAAATAGAGCACGTCGTTAATCACCGCCAGCAGCTGGTCGCTCGACAGGCGGATGGTCTGCAGGTAGTCGCGCTGCTCGGCGTCCAGCGGCGTCTCGGCCAACAGAGTGCTCATGCCGACCACGCCGTTCAGCGGCGTGCGGATCTCGTGGCTCATGGTCGCCAGGAAGGCCGCCTTGGCCCGCGCGGCGCCCAGCGCCTCTTCGCGCGAGGCGGCCAGTTCGGCGGTTCGCCGCTGCACCCGGGCTTCCAGCGTGTCGTTGGCCTCGCGCAGGGCCTGCGCGTCGGCGCGCACCTGGGCGCGGAAGGCCTGCAGTTGCTCGGCGCTGTCGTGCAGGACCTGCGACAGCTGTTGCACCTCGCGGATGCGCGTGCCGTGCTCGATGACGGGCACTTCGCCGCGTCCGAGCTGCTCGGCGCCGAGGCTGAGCCGGCGCAGGCGCCGGCCTATGCCGTGCGCCACGGCATAGGCGAGCGCGGTGCCAAGCAGGATCAGCAGGGCCATGGTGATCAGCGAGGCCTTCAGGCCGCGCCCGATCTCCGCGGTGAAATCGCTTTCGGGCGCCGCCACCACCAGCGTCCAGCGCAGGCCCAGGGTCTCGCCGAACGGGCGCTGCACCATCAGCAGCGCGTCGTCCGTCATCGGCAGGCGCTGCAAGGAGGTGTCGATCGCCACCGTGTCCTCGCGGCGGCCGGCGCGCAGCGCCTGCAGGGCGTCGAAGCTCGCGCGGATCACCGGGTTGGCGCTGCTGCCCGGACCGGTCCTTTGGTAAGCGCCGGGCGTTCCGGTGAACAGCGCATCGCCGGCCGAACTGGCCACCAGCAGGTTCTTTTCGTCGATCACGAAGGCCGCGCCGTGCGAGCTGATGCGCTGGGTCCGCAGCACATCGGCCAGATGCTGCAGGTACAGCTCGGCGCCAAAGACCCCGGCGGCGCCGCCGTCGGCGTCGTACACCGGCTGCGACAAGCTGACCATCAGTTGCCTGCGCGGGCCCGAGACCTGCACCGGCGAGAACACCCGGCCTTTGGCCGACAACGCCCCCGCGTACCAGGCGGTGCTGCGCGGCTCGAAGTTGCGCGCGTCGGCGGTTTGCGGGCGGCTGCGGTCGCCAGGGGCAGCGGCCTGGAAATACAGCCGGCCCTGGCCATCGGGGCGGCGCACGCTGACGCGCGCGCCGCCGGCCGTCGCTTCGACGCCAAAGTAACCCCCTTGGAGATTGCCGAAATTCAGCACCGGCACGTCGGCCGACTGGCGTGTCAGGGCGAAGGCCATCGCCTCGAATTGCGCCGGTTCGCGCAGCCAGGCGCGGGCGCGATCGAGCTCGCCGGCCGTGATCGGCTCCGCGAACAGTCCGTCCAGCACGTCGTGGGCCTGGCGCACATGGGCTTCGGTGCCG
>JAAOZX010000331.1 GCA_012274225.1 Comamonadaceae bacterium
GAAAAGGCGGCGCTGGCGATCACCGATTACCGGCAGGCCATCGACCGCGTGGCGCAGACCTCGCTGCGCGAGATGATCGGCGCTTCCATGCTCGCGGCGCTGCTGTCCGACCGCCGCGCGGCCGACCGGGAGCTGAGCGCGGACATCGGCAGCAAGACCGTGGAGTGGGGCATCACCGTGCGCTCGGTCGAGATCCGCGACGTGGCCATCCCGGTGGCACTGCAGGACGCCATGTCGCGCCAGGCGCAGGCCGAGCGCGAGAAGCAGGCCCGTGTCATCCTGGGCGCCGCCGAGGCCGAGATCGCCGGCAAGTTCGTCGACGCCGCGCGGATCTACGCGCAGCAGCCCGGCGCATTGCAACTGCGCGCCATGAACATCATCTACGAGACGACGAAGGAACGCGGCACGACCATCCTGATCCCGAGTTCCATGGTCGATGCAATGAACCCGGCGGCGACCGTCGCCGTCGCGCTGGCAACCCAGTCCGGCGTGGCTGTGGGGCCGGGCGGCAAAGCGGTGGGCTGAGGTCGGCACCTTCGTTCTCGCCGTTGGCATCGCACCGTGGAACTGAACACCTGGCTCATCTATCTGGTGGCGACCACCGGGCTGTCGCTGTCGCCCGGGCCGAATGGCCTGCTGGCCCTGACGCACGGCGCCTTGCATGGACGGCGCAAGGCGCTCTACACCATCTTCGGCGGCGCCCTCGGCTTCGTTGCGGTCATCGCGCTGTCGATGTTCGGCATCGGCGCACTGCTCAAGGCATCGCTGACGTGGCTCACCCTCCTGAAGTGGGCCGGGGGTGCTTACCTGGTGTGGCTTGGCATCCAGGTCTGGCGCTCGCCACCGATCGGCCTCGAAGTGCGCGGCGTGGCCGAAGCCCGATCCGGCGGGTCCATGTTCCAGCAGGGCGCGCTGTCGGCGATCACCAATCCGAAGGCCGTGCTGTTCTTCACTGCATTCCTGCCGCAGTTCATCGATCCGGCGGCCAACCTGCTGGTCCAGTTCGCCATCATGGCGGGAACGTTCGCGGTGATCGAGGTCGCCACCGAGCTCATCATTGCCAGCATGGCCCATCGGATCAGCCCCTGGCTGGCGCGGGTTGGACGTCGTTTCAACCAGGCCTGTGGCGGCGTTTTCATCGCGATCGGGGTGGCGCTGCCGCTGCGCAGCTGAGCCCGGCGACGCTTCGAAGCGCCACATCAAAGGCCGCCGTGGGCAGCGTGGGCGGCGTGGTCAAACAATCGGCTTCACTGGCGCATCACAGATTGATGCAACGCAAACGCTCATGTCAGGCGACGGTAAACGTCCTTGCCCTCTACGACCGCTGGACTAAAGTTTTCTGATTAGCAGGGAGCAAGTCCATGAAGGTCGATTCGGGTCGCCGCCGCAGCATCGCGTCGGCAGTGGCCGCAGCGATGCTGGCGGTCGCTTGTGGCGGTGGCAGTGGCGACGATAGCGGGCCGGGTCCGTCGCCCGCGGCCACTATCACGCTGGTCGCCGGCTCATTGCAGAGGGCGGGCAGCCGGGATGGGGCCGGGGCCGTGGCCCAATTCACCGGGCCGACGGGTGTGGTGCAGGACAGTGCCGGCAACGCGTACGTGGCCGATACCGGCAACCACACGATCCGCAAGATTGCGCCCGACGGCACGGTCACCACGTGGGCCGGCGCGGCCGGCCAGCTCGGCCGTGCGGACGGTGCAGCGCAGACGGCGCGCTTTTCTTCGCCGCGCGGGCTCGCAATCGATGCGACGGGCGCGATCTACGTGGCCGATACCAATAACTACGCTATTCGCAAGATTGATCCCGCTGGCACAGTCACAACGGTGGCCGGTGCGGCCGGGCAGGCCGGCGGCGTCGATGGAAGCGCGGCCACCGCGCGATTCCAGTCGCCCCACGACGTCGCCGTGGACGGCGCGGGCAATCTGTATGTGGTGGACGACGGTGCTTTGCGCAAGGTCACGCCAAGTGGCGCGGTATCTACGTTTCCCACGAACGGTTCCGTTCCGCTGGAAGCCGTGGCAACGGATGCGGCGGGCAACGTCTATGTTGCCGAATCAACCGGCAGCCGATCGGGTACCGTCCGCAAATACAGCGGGCAAGGGCAGGTGTTGCCTTGGGGGCAAGCAGCCGATGGCGGCGTGACAGTCGATTTTCCTGTCGGCCTGGCCGTCGACGGCGCCGGGAATGTCTACGTTGCTTCCAGTGGGGTGCAGCCGATCAGGCCCAGCTTTTCGTTCACCTCCAAAGCCATACTGAAGATCACGCCGGCGGGCGAATTAAGCACCGTGGCAGGCGCCGAGAACGACGCCCGAACCGTCGATGGTCCCGTTGCAGTTGCCCGCTTCCGCGATCCGATCGGCGTTTCGGTGGGTGCCGACGGACGCATCCTGGTGACCGAGCGCGACACCAGCGCACTGCGGCAGATCAGCGCCCAAGGCATGGTGAGTACGCTGGCGGGGGGGCTGGGCGACGGCTTCCTGGATGGCCAGGGCGGCTCGGCACGCTTCTTCAATCCGTACGGATTGGCTGCTGGCGCGGACGGCACTCTCTTTGTGGCGGACAGTTCAAACAAAGCCGTGCGCAAGATCAGCCCGGCCGGGCTGGTTTCGACCTTCGCCACTGTGTCAGGTTCACCCGAGACCCTGGCTCTGAATTCGGCGGCGACATTGTTCGTCGAAAGTTCGATCGCCTCATGGATACGAACCCTTTTTGCGGTGGACCCTTCGGGAATTTCGCAAGTCTATGCCGACAGCTCGTCCCATGCCGGCGTGGCGGTCGACCCCGCAGGGCGCGTTCTGCTCGGCGGCTCGTCCGTGGTACGAATCAACGACGATGGGAGCCGACAAGTCGTGGCTGACGGGTTCGGCCAGTTCGGAGGCATCGTGGCAAGTCCCTCGGGCGTGGTCTATGTCGCTGTCGGGCTCGACCACACGGTTCGTGCGATCAGTGGCGATGGCGTCGTGACGGTACTGGCAGGCCAATCGGGACAGCCGGGCTATGCCGATGGCGTCGGCGCTCAGGCCCGGCTGGACTCACCCTCGGCGCTCGCGCTCGATTCGACAGGCAACCTCTATGTGGCCGATGCCGCCACCATCCGCAGGATCACGCCGCAAGGCGAGGTCCGCAC
>JAAOZX010000332.1 GCA_012274225.1 Comamonadaceae bacterium
AGGCGCTTGGCCACCGCCAGGGAATCGGGGAAACCGTCGAGCTTGAAGAAGGCGTACATCCCGCCTTTGGCAGCTTGCAGCTCGACCCGGGGCAATGCCTGCAGCAGCGGCACCAGGGTGTCGCGGCAGGCCTTCAGATGAGCCACCACCCGGGGCGTGACCTCGTCCGTCCGCTCCATCGCCACCACGGCCGCCCGCTGGGTGAAGACACTGGCGCACGAGGTATTGAACTCGATCAATTTGCCCATGTCGTGGGTCAGGGCCGTGGGCATCACCAGCCAGCCCAGCCGCCAACCGGTCATCAGGAAGCTCTTGGAAAAGCTGTGGGCGACCACCAGCCGGTCGTCGGCCGATGCCAGGTCCAGGAAGCTGGGGGCGCAGCCCTTGGCGCTGGGCTCGTAGTACAGCCGCTCGTAAACCTCGTCGGCCAGGATCCAGGTACCGGTGCGGCGGCAATGGTCCAGGATGGCCTGCTGCTCAGCCGTGCCGAGCGTCCAGCCGGTCGGGTTGTTCGGCGCATTGATCACCAGCAATCGGGTATTCGGCGTCACGGCGTCGAGCAGGGCCTGCAAATCCAGGGTCCAGGCGCCGGCGACCGGCTTGAGCGACACGCGCTTGAGCCGGGCGCCCATGATCAGCGGCTGGGCCGTGAGGTTCGGCCAGACCGGCGTCACCACCACCACCTGGTCGCCTGCATCCACCAGGGCCTGCACCGCCAGCATCAGCGCGTTGACGCCGCCCGACGTGATCGCGATGCGGCCGGTCCCGATAGGGGGATGCAACTTGCCGGTGTAGTCGGCCACGGCCTGGCGCAGTTCGGGCAGGCCGAGGTTGTGCGCGTAGAAGGTCTCACCCTTTTGCAGCGACTCGATCGCGGCTTGGCGGATGAACTCGGGCGTGACTTCGTCACTCTCGCCGAACCAGAACGGCAGCACGTCGCTGCGCCCGATGCCGGCATTGGCGACTTCGCGGATTTTCGATTCTTCGAGGTTGTGAATGGCTTGGCGCATTGTTAACTCTGAAAAGTCGCAAGCGACTTTTCAGAGTTGCTTGCTCAGGGAGACAGAACCGGCCAAGCCGGATCCTGTCCCCAGAACGGACTGCGCTGCATGTTATTCCGCGCAGTCACCAAGCCGATGCGCCGATGGGGCGCATCGGTCTTCGAAAGCCGAGTATCAGGCCGGCCGGACCATTTTGCAGGTCGTGGGCATTTCGGCCTGCGCCGGCTGGATCGTCTTGATCACGCGAAAGCCGTAACCCGAGCCTTCCACGTCGAATTTCACGCCGGGCGTGCCCTGGCGCTCCATCATCCCGACCACCAGCTGCTGCTCGAACTGGTGGTCAGCCGCGCGCATTGTCCCGTGCTGTCCCTGCAGATTGACAGCAGCGTGTTCGAGCGCACGGGCCACGGCCACCGCATCGGTGCTGCCCGCCTTGTCGATCGCCTGGGCCAGCGCTTCGATCATCAATTGCATGCGCATGTGCACGTAGTCGTCGGCCGGCAGCGGAAAACGCTGGCGAAAGCTGCGGTAGAACGCCTCGCTCTGCGCCGTCTGGACATTGGGCAGCCAGTCGGCCACCGCGATCACCTTGTCGACACCGGCCTCGCCGATCGCCGCGGGTGCGCCCAGCGCATTGCCGTAGAAGGTGTAGAACTTGCCTTCGAAACCGGCCTCGCGGGCCGCCTTGACCAGCAACGTGAGGTCGTTGCTGAAGTTGCCGGTGATGACCGCTTGGGCCCCGCTGGCCTTGATCTTGGCGGCATAGGGCGCGAAATCCTTGATGCGCAGCAGCGCATGCAGTTCGTCGCCAACGATCCGGATATCGGGGCGTTGAATCCCCAGCTGGCGGCGTGCCTCACGCGCCACCGCCTGGCCGAAGCTGTAGTCCTGGCCCAGCAGATAGACCGCCTTCACCGGCCTGTCGTCGTGCAGCACGGCCATCAGGGCGGCCATGCGCATGTCGGCGTGGGCGTCGAAGCGGAAATGCCAGAAGCTGCATTTCTCGTTGGTGAGGATCGGATCCACCGCCGAGTAGTTCAGGAACAGCACGCGCCGGCCCGGTTCACGCTCGTTGTGCTTGTTGACGGCCTCAATCAGCGCCGCGGCCACCGCCGACGAATTGCCCTGCAGGATGAAGCGCGCGCCATCGTCGATGGCCGAACGCAGCGCCGACAGCGCTTCCTCGATCTGGCCCTTGCTGTCGTAGCGCTCCATTTGCAGCAGCCGCAACCCCTGGGTGGTGGCCACGCCGCCGCGCTGGTTGACCCGCTCGACGGCCCACACCAGGTTGCGAAAGACCGCTTCGCCGCCGTTCGCATTGCCCCCCGAAAGCCCTTCGATCATGGCGAGCTGGATCGCCGGCAGGCCGTGCTGGGCCGCGGCCCAGGACGGCGCGCATAGCGCCACGGCGAGCGATTTCAAGACCCGGCGCCGCACATTTTTCACTTGAGGAAATCCCTTGAAATAACCGCAGTGGCGCGCACATGCAAGCCATGCGGCGATCGCGGTTGAAAGCCGCGCAGTCCATCGGACGCGAAGCAGCCGCCTCGCCTCCATCTTTTCATCGTTCAGGAGTACACCATGTTTTTCGCACCCGTCGTTCGCACCCGCGCCATGTCGCCTTCGTTCCGTTCCTACGACCGCAGCTTCGAGCGCTTCGTCAATGATGCGTTCTTCGCCAACGCGTCGCGCGGCTTCGATATGCAACAGGACGACAAGTGCTGGACCGTGACGCTCGACCTGCCCGGTGTCGCCCGCGAAGACCTGGGCATCAACATCGAGGGCAGCATCGTGCGCATCGAGACCCGCGCCGAAGCCAAGCGCGCCTTCAAGACCGCCTACGAGCTGCCGCAGGATATCGATGCCGACGCCAGCGCCGCCAAGCTCGAGAATGGCGTGCTCACCCTGACTCTGGCCAAGAAGGTTCCGGTCAGCAATGCGCGCCAGATCGAAGTGAAGTAATCCGGGAAAGCAGGAAGGCGGAGGCCCGCACGGGTTTCCGTTCCTGCTCCTGCGTCTATAGCTCCCCCAGCGGCCACCGCGGCTTGACGTCGAACGCGTAGGTCGTGGTGGCCTCCTGCACGCCCGCGGCCAACCGCATCGCGGCGGCCATCGCGATCATCGCCCCGTTGTCGGTGCACAGCCGCAGCTCCGGGTAGTGCACACGCCAGTTGCGCCGCGCGCAGCCGGCCTCGAGCGCGGCACGCAACGCCTTGTTGGCGCCCACGCCGCCGGCAACCACCAGCCGCCGCAGCCCCGAGCGATCGAGCGCCCCCAGGGACTTGTGCACCAGCACCTCGACGATCGCAGCCTGGGTCGAGGCCGCGAGGTCGGCCTTGCGTGGCTCCAGTTCGGCGCCCAGCTTCTTCGCCTGCGTCAGCACGGCGGTCTTCAGCCCCGCGAACGAGAAGTCCAGGTCGCCGCTGTGCATCAGGGGACGCGGCAGCTTGAACGCCTTGGCGTCGCCCTGCTCGGCCAGCCGCGCCAGCGCTGGTCCACCCGGGTAACCCAGGCCCATCAGCTTGGCCGACTTGTCGAACGCTTCGCCGGCCGCGTCGTCGATGGTTTCACCCAGCAACAGGTAGCGGCCCACGCCGTCGACCCGCATCAGCTGGGTGTGCCCGCCCGACACCAGCAGGGCGATGAATGGAAATTCCGGCGGATCGCTGCCGAGAAACGGCGACAGCAGGTGGCCCTCGAGGTGGTGCACGCCGAGAACCGGCTTGCCCAGCGCCGCGCCCAGCGCGCAGGCGATGCCCGCGCCCACCAGCAGCGCGCCGGCCAGCCCGGGTCCGCGCGTGTAGGCGATCACGTCCAGCTCGCCGACGGTGACCCCGGCCCGCGCCAGCACCGCTTCCGTCAGGGGCAGCACCCGCCGGATGTGGTCGCGGCTGGCCAGCTCCGGCACCACGCCGCCGTAAGCCTGGTGCATCTCGATCTGGCTGTGCAGCGCATCGGCGCGCAGCACCGGCAGGCCACCGCCCAGCGTTTCGACCAGGGCGACACCCGTTTCGTCACAAGAAGATTCGATGCCCAGGACCCGCATCCAGCGAGTTTAGGCCCCCACGGGCTTGCGCCCGCCGCACCGTGATCCTGGCGTGGTTCTTGCGCGCCTTGACGCATGACGCCTTCACACCTGCTTCGCATCGTCGTGATCGCACCAGATTCGCTCGCGCCCGACATCGCGGATGAGCATGAGGTCGAGCAGGCGCAACGCTCGCGCCTGCTGCGCATCGCCCTGCTGGAAAACGGTTACAACGTGGTCGCCGTGCTGCCCACCGACACCTTCCTGGGCGAGCGCATCGCCCAGCTCGAGCCCGACATGATCGTGGTGGATACCGAGAGCGCCGCGCGCGATGCGCTGGAACACGTTGTGATGGCCACCCGCGACCATCGCCGCCCGATCGTGATGTTCACCAACGACAACGACACCAGCCATGTGCGCGATGCGCTGGCCGCCGGCGTATCGGCCTACATCGTCGCCGGGCTGGCGCCAGAACGCATCCACCCGATCCTGGACGTGGCGCTGGCGCGGTTCCAGCACGAACAGGAACTGCGACGCGAGCTCGCCGACGCACGGTCCGAACTGCAGGACCGCAAGGTGATCGACCGCGCCAAGGGATTGCTGATGCAACGCCAGGGCCTGACCGAACCACAAGCTTACGAGAAGCTGCGCAAGACCGCGATGGACCGCGGCCTGAAGCTCGGTTCGCCGCTGAGGAGAAGCTGCTGGCGCGGATCGAAGCCCTGCTGGGGCTGGCCGGCCCCGACGTGCTGCGCTACGCCGACCGCCGCAAGGGCCAGCGGCGCGCGATGCACCTGGTCCGGCAGCACTCCGGGACACGGCTCGAAGGTTTCCTGCTGGCCGGCGACACCCGCGCCGAATCCTGGATCAAGATCTTGTTGCAGGACGAGTTGCCCGCCGAGAGCTACGGACGCTTGTTGCTGGCGCCCGGCGCCACAGCGCCGAAAGCGATCCGATCGCGCGGCCGGCAGATCTGCACCTGCCTGAATGTGACCCACGCCGCGATCGACGAGCAGTTGGCCGCCGGCACCGGGGGCGCGGAAGAGCGCATGGCTTCGCTGCAGGCCAGCTTGAAATGCGGAACCAGCTGCGGCTCCTGCGTGCCCGAGCTGCGGCGGATGGTGCAGGCCTTCGTGGCGCCGGGCCCCGCTGACGGGCTTCATTCTCCAGATAGCTCGATGTCATGAGGCATCAAGCACAATCAGGCGATGGGCATCAGCCAGTACCTGAAGGAAATCGGCCGCGGCAGGCAGGGCGCGCGCCCGCTCAGCCGTGAGCAGGCGGCCGATCTGTTCGGCCAGGTGCTCGATGGCACGGTGACCGACCTCGAAGTCGGCGCCTTCTGCCTGGCCATGCGCATCAAGGGCGAGACAGCCCAGGAGATGTGCGGTTTTCTCGACGCCACCGCCGCGCGAACCAACGCCGTGCCGGCCGGTGAACGCCCGCTGGTGGTGCTTCCCAGCTACAACGGTGCGCGCAAATTGCCGGTGCTCACCCCGCTGCTCGCGCTGTTGCTGGCGCGGCGCGGCCTGCCGGTCCTCGTCCACGGCACGGCCACCGAATCCGCGCGGGTGCCGGTCGAGCCGGTGCTGAAGGCCTTGGGGATCGAGCCGTTGGCCGCAATCCGCGCGATCCAGCCCGGCGAAGCGGTCTTCGTCGCCACCGAATTGCTGTGTCCGGGCTTGAAGCGCTTGCTGGATGCGCGGCGCGTGATCGGCCTGCGCAATTCCGGCCACAGCCTGGTCAAGCTCATGAATCCATGCGCCGGGCCGGCGGTGATCGTCGGCAGCTACACCCACCCGGAATACGGCGAATCCATGGCGGCGGTGTTCGAGGCGATGGGTGCCACGGCGCTGTTGCTACGCGGAACCGAAGGCGAAGTCGTGGCCGACGCGCGCAGGCTGCCGCAAATGGACGGGTTCGTGCGCGGCCAGCGCACGACGCTGCAACAAGGACAGAAAGGCACGCTCACTTCGCTGCCCGACCTGCCGCGCGAGATCGACGCGCAGACGACGGCTGTCTACATCCATGACGTGCTCGACGGCGGCAAGCCCGTGCCCGAGTCGCTGGCCTTGCAGGTGGAACACATCTTGCATCTGGTCCAGACACTCTCATGAACACCATGAACGCAGGAAAAGTCACACTCGTAGGCGCAGGTCCCGGCGACGCCGACCTGCTGACCTTGAAAGCCGTCAAAGCCATCCAGGCGGCGACGGTGCTGCTGGTCGACGACCTCGTGAGCCACGACGTTGTGGCCCTGGCCGCGCCCGGCACCCGCGTGATTCACGTGGGCAAGCGCGGCGGCTGCAAGAGCACGCCGCAGGCTTTCATCGAAAAGCTGATGGTGATGGCCGCGCGCGAGGGCGAGAACGTGGTGCGCCTCAAGGGCGGCGATCCGCTGATCTTCGGCCGTGGCGGCGAAGAGGTCGAGCACCTGCGGTCCGAAGGCGTGGCGGTCGAGGTGAACAACGGCATCACGGCGGGCCTTGCGGCAGCCAACGCGCTGGGCGTGGCGCTGACGCATCGCGAACATGCCCATGGCGTGCTGTTCGTCACCGGTCACGCGCGCAGCGGCGGCGAGGGGCCCGACTGGCGCGCGCTGGCCGCGGCGGCGCGCGACGCCAGACTGACGCTGGTGATCTATATGGGCGTGGGCGGCGCCGAACGGATCCAGCGGGAACTGCTCAGCGCCCTGCCCGCCAGCATGCCGGTGGCGGTGGTGCAGCGCGCCAGCCTGCCCGACGAACGGCAATGCATCACGACGCTGGGCGACCTGCACGGAACCATCGCCCGCGAACAGCTCGCGAGCCCGGCCGTGATCGTGATCGGCGACGTGGTCGGCGGCGTTGCGGCGGCGGCCGATGCCGCTGCGCAGGCCCGCACGGCCTGACGCGGCGCGTTTCGCCTCGGCAGCCAGTCCCTCAGTCGACCTTGGCGCCCGAGGCTTCCACAGCGCCGCGCCAGCGCTCGGTATCGCGGCGAACGAAGTCGCCGAATTGCTCCGGCGTGCCCCCCACCACTTCCAGCCCCTGCGAAGTGAGCGATCCGCGCAATTCCGGATCCGCCAGGATCTTGTTGATCTCGCTGTTCAGCCGGGCAATCGTGGCGGGCGGTGTCCCCGCTGTCGTCATGACGCCCTGCCAGCCCACGGCGACATAGTTTTTCAAGCCCGCCTCCGCCATGGTGGGCACGTCCGGCATGACGGGAGACCGCACCTGCCCCGTGATCGCCAGTGCCCGCACCTTGCCCGCCTTGACATAAGGCACGGCATTGAGCAGGTCGTTGGACAGCACCTGCACTTCCTTGGCCAGCAGCGCCGCAAGGGCCGGCGCGGCGCCCTTGTACGGCACGTGGGTGATCGATACGCCGGCCTCCAGCTGGAACAGCTCGATCGCCAGGTGCGGGAAGGTGCCGTTGCCGGCGGACGCATAGTTGAGGGCGCCCGGTTGAGCCTTGGCCAGCGCGATCAGTTCCGCAACGTTCCTGGCCTTGACGTCCTCGGCCACCAGCAACAGGTTCGGCACGTTGACCAGATGCACCACCGGCACGAAGGCGCGCGCCGTGTCGTACGGCAGCGTCTTGTAGAGGCTGGGGTTGATGGCGATGCTGGTGTTGGCGAACAGCAGGGTGTGTCCATCCGCCGGGGCCTTGGCAACGATGTCGGCGCCCAGGATGCCGCCGGCACCGGGCTTGTTGTCGACAACCACGGGCTGGCCCAGCGCCGTCGCCAGCCGGACGCTGACCACCCGCGCCAGCACATCCGCCGAGCCACCCGGCGGGTACGGCACGATCAGCCGCAGCGGCTTGGATGGGAAGCCCTGGCCGATGGCGGCACTGCAACAAAGCGCCAGAACGCAGGCGGCCAGGCGGACGACGGTTTTCATCATTGATCTCCTTGGTCCGGGATCACCGGCAACAACAGAAACGATTCCCGATCACCACCGAACTGCACGGTGTGACGCGTGGCCACGGCATTGCACGTATGGACCCAGATCGGGTCCTCCGCCGTCGAGTCCTGGCCGCGGATGTCGAGCGCCAGGCAGTGGCCGGCACGAAACAGGTTGGACGTCTCCCGGATTTCCATCGCATAGGCGTAGCTGCACCCGGGTGTCAGTGCCTCCTTGCGCGTGTGCTTTTGCCGCGGGCGATGGGGCTTCGAAAGCTCCTCGTCCAGCTCGCGTTGCGAAGCACGCAACCATCCCTTGGTGAGCGTGCGGGATGTGCCATCGGGCGCGACATCGCGCAAGGTCGCGGTCCAGGTGGCATCGGCTTGGTCGAGCGTCGCGTGGAACGTGAATGCCACCGGCCCGGTGACCTCAAGATCGGTCGCGAACGGCTCACTCTTGAAAGTGGTGGCCGCAGGGAACTGGCCGGGCGGCAGGTCCGGGTCGTTCTGGAACTGCGACTCGCCCGCCTGCTCGGGTTGGACCTGCGTGAGCGAGCCGCCCGGGCCCAGGTACAGCCGGGTCCAGCGCGTCCGGGCCAGTGGCCACTCGCGCTCGAAGCGGTACTCCTCCTTGCCCTTGATCAGCAGCTGGATCGGCGGCTCGTCCATGAAGCCGGTGTCGTTGCCCTTGAGCCAGTGGTCGTACCAGCGCAGGATCAGGTCGTGGTGGTCGCTCCAGGGCCGCAGCGGTCCCAGGCGCGACGACGTTTCCATCAACAGCAGCTTCTTCGGTGCATCAATGCCTTCGTAGGCCTCGAAGGCACCCGCAAGGTGCACCGCCCAACTGGTCCAGCGTGTCACCAGGAACGTCGGCACGCGGATGCGATCGAACATGCGGTAGGGTGAGCGTTCCCAATAGAACGGACCGTCGAACGGCTCCAGCAGCCAGTCGAACAGCAGCGGATTCTTGCGCGGGAACTTCAGCTGGATGTGCAGGTAGGGCGAGTGCCGCACCTCCGGGCTTTCCATCAATGCGGCCACCCGCCGGTCGATCTCCTCGTGGGACAGCCGCGCGTAGCTGAGCGGCGTCATGCCGTCCACGCAGACATGGCCCCACCACTGGTGCCAGAAACCCTCGTTGAGCAGGCCACCGTGATAAACGCTCTGCCGGTAGCGGTCGGTCAGCGCCTCGTAGGGGACGATCGCCTTCAGGTGCGGCGGCTGCTGCGCCGCCACCATGTACTGCATCACCGCGAAATACGACATGCCCAGCATCCCGCAATTCCCGTCGCACCAGGACTGGGCGGCCATCCATTCGACGATGTCGTAACCGTCCTCCTGCTCCTTGGGTCCCTGGTAGCAGTACTCGCCTTCGGAGTTGCCCGATCCGCGCGCATCCGCGATCACGTGGACATAGCCGCGGCTCACGAAGTATTCGGAGTCGCCCGCCTCCAGGCCACCGTTTCCGAGCAGCGGGCTGAGCGGCGCGCGCTTGCCGGTGACTCGCTGCAGATCCTTGCCGTAATGGGAATAAGACAGGAGGGCCGGGTAGCGACCCGGCTGGTCGGGCAGGTACACGTCGCATGCGACGCGCGTGCCGTCACGCGTGCGGATCATCAAGTCCCGGCGCAAGGTCATGCCGTACCGGGGCTGGGAAACCTTGTCGTGCCAATCCTGCGCGTGCTTCATGGTTGCCTCTTGAACGGCGCTCGCCACAAGGGAGCGCGCCAGCCCAGTTTAAGATCGCCACCGATAGTTGTAGAAAATAACTACCCGTGGTGAATACCCTTAAGGCCGCTGCCGTCCATGTCGCTCGAGGAACCTGAAAGACTCGATGAACTGCTGAACTACCGACTGGCACGCCTGCTAGCGCTCAGCAGCGCGCCCGGAATCCGCCTGTTCGAGGGCCGCTACGGCGTTTCCCGGCGAGAGTGGAGCCTGGTGGGAATGGTGGCAGTGCACGGGCCGCTGTCACCATCGGAACTGGCGACGTTGGCGCACCTGGAGCGGGCCCATGTCTCCCGGGCCATCACCGAACTGGTGTCCAAGGGCTTGCTCGAACGCGGCCATGTACCCAACGACGGGCGCCGGGCACGAATGGCCATCACGGCATCCGGCCTCAGACTTTACGAGGACGTCTTTCCCCAGATCGCACGAATCAACCAGGCCGTGCTCGGCGCCCTGACTGCCGGCCAACTGGCTGCATTCGACGAGGCCCTGCACCTGCTCACCCGATCGGCAGAGGCCTTGGTGCGCAGCACACCGGTGACCGTCAAGGCAGCGCGTCACCTGGGAGGCCGCCGATCGGGTCCGGTTACC
>JAAOZX010000333.1 GCA_012274225.1 Comamonadaceae bacterium
ACCTGCGCGCGCACTACACCACGCACTTCAAGCTGAAGTTCGGCACCCTGCCCGACATGCACGCCGACCCGGCCACCACCGCCCAGGTCTACGACCGCAGCCGCGACGTGCGCCGGCAGAGCCTCTGATACGTGGGAACGGTGGTCCGGCAGCCCGCATTGATGCTAAGGCCGAAAGTGGCCCAAAATTCCCACAGCCACCGCGCCAGCCCGCGCCAATGCTAGATCGACACCGGAGCTTGTGATTCCTGTTGTCGTGGGTTCGAGTCCCATCAGCCACCCCAACAACCACGCCATTTCGCGCTATAGCTTGTATAGCAATGGGAACGAAAATGGGGCGCCGCGAGCGTCGAGGCGGCTCCGACAGCCAGCTTGGCGTGCCGTGGCGGCAAGCCTTTGACGCCTGCCGCCTTGCCGTGCCCCGGTGCCGTCGCGGTTCCGCAGCTCGGCGACGCCCTGCGTGATGCTGGCGAGGTTGCTCAGCAGCCACTTGATAGTCACGCTTGCCTTGGCCTGTTCGGGGATGTCGGCTGGCGTACCCCGATCCGCGGTCTCCTGATAGCGTGTCGAGGTACTGCGGTGTCGGCCGCCAGTCGCCGGTTCACGCCCGGCACCTCGTCGCAAAAGGCGATGCCCGCACTCGTCCTGCGTTCGTCAGCGCAATGATGGACTGTCTCGGACTGAGCCCCAGGTCCATCCGCGGAGTACCTGTCAGCGTCCCATCACGCGCCGCGCCGCGTAGCTCGCGGCATCGACAAGCCCGACCAGTACGATCATCGCGGCCAGCACCGATGCGGTCTCGCCCATCTGGAACAGCCCCAGGTGGAACGCCAGCATCTGGCCCAGGCCGCCGGCGCCGACCACGCCGAGGATGGCCGCGGCGCGAATGTTGTTTTCCCAACGATAGAGCACGTAGCTCACCAGTTGCGGCAGCACCTGCGGCAGGGTCGCATAGAGCAACACCCGTCCTTCCGGCACGCCGCGAAGGCGCAGCGCAAAGGCGGGGCCTTGCGGCGCATTCTCGATGCTCTCGGCGAACAGGCGGCCCAGCACGCCGCTCGTGTGCATGGCCAGCGCCAGGGTGCCCGCAAAAGGCCCCAGGCCCGCGGTGATCAGCAGCAGCGCGGCCCACATCAATTCGGGCACGCTGCGCAAGGCGTTGAGCAGCAGCCGCGTCGGGCCGCGCCAGCGCGCCGGATCACCGCTGTGCAGCTTTGCGGCCGGCAGCGCGAGCAGCAGGCCGGCCACTGCCGCCAGCAAGGTACCGACCACGGACATCGCCAGGGTCTCGAGCGTGGCCGGCAGCAGTTTTCGCAGGAAGGATGGAGCGAGGGCCGGCGCGAGGAGTTCGGCAGCGAAGCGGCCCATGCGGCGCAGCGAGTCCATCGAGAAGAAGCGCACCCACTGCAGGTCCAGCGACCAGAAACTCGCCACGACCAGCACGATCAAGGCCAGGACGACCCAGCAGGCGCGGCAGCGCGCATCGAAGAGCGGCGGCGGCAGCCGGTAGACCTCGTTCGCGGCGGGTTGCGGCGTCATTCCGGGCATGGCGCGGCTTCAGGCCAGTGCGCGCCGCAGCCAGGCGCTGAGCCGGTCGGCGGCGGCGACCAGCAGCACGAACACCAGCAGCATGGTGCTGACTTCCCCGCCGTTGAACATCTTCAGCGACGCGTCCATCTGCTGGCCGAGCCCGCCCGCGCCGACGAAGCCGAGCACGGCGGAAGACCGGATCGCGCATTCCCAGCGGTAGACGGTGTAGCTGGTGAGTTCACCCGCGTTCTGCGGCAGCAATCCGTAGAAGAAGGCCTGGATGCGGCCCGCGCCGTTGCGCAGCAGCGTCTCGGTGGGATGGGCCTCGCCGCTTTCGAGGATCTCGCTATAGACCTTGCCCAGCATGCCGGCATAGGTGAGCGCGATGGCCAGCACGCCGGCCGTGGCGCCCAGGCCGACCACGCGGACGAACACCAGGGCCCAGATCAGCTCCGGCACGCTGCGCAGGATCACGAGCAAACCGCGCACCGCGAAGCGCAACACGGCCGGCAGCAGCGCCATGCGGCCGGCCAGCCCGGAGATGGAGAGCGCGCGCACCGACAGCAGCGTCAATGGCAGGGCCAGCACCAGGGCCAGTGTCAGGCCGGCCGTGGCGATGGCGACGGTGCGCCAGGTTTCGCGCGCCACCAGGGCCAGGAACTCGCCGTCGGCGCGCGGCGGGACGAATCCGGCGAGGAACCGGAGCGTGGATTCGAGGCTCGCCGGCGCGAACAGCAGCCAGGGCTTGAATTCGGTCAGCACCAGCATCGGCCAGAGCACGGCGGCCGCGGCCAGCAGCCAGAACACGCGGTGGGGCCAGGCCGGGTCGCGCAGCGCGGGTTCGCGGGGCAGCACGGCGGACATGGTCAGCGGCAGTGCATCACGACCGGCCGCGGTTCGGCGGGCGTTTCGCCCGGGACCGGCTCCGCCGGCGCCAGCTCCTGCGCATACAACTCCCGCAGCAAAGCGGACGTCACCTGCCCCGGCGGCAGATCGAACATCAGGCGGCCCTCCCGCAGGCCGAGAACGCGAGGGAAGTGCCGCAGCGCGAGCGGCACGTCGTGCAGGGTCGTCACCAGGGTCGCCCCGCAGTCGCGCGCCCAGTCGGTGAGCGTGGCCACCGCCTGTTCCGCGCGCGCCGGGTCCAGCGCCGACAAGGGTTCGTCGACCAGCACGAGCCGTGCCTGCGACAGCAGGGCCCGCGCGAGCCCCACGCGCTGGCGCTCGCCGCCGGACAGGCGGTCCACGCGTGCGAACAGCTTGTCGGCCAAGTCGAAACGTGCCAGCGCGGTGTCGGCCTGCGCGATGCCGGTGGGGTAGAACAGGCTGCGCAGGGCGTGCCATAACCCGATCTGCGGCAACCGGCCGGCCAGCACCGCGGTCACCACGCGCTGGCGCGGCGGCAGCGGCGGCACCTGAGGCGCCAGGAACAGCTGGCCGCGCAGGCGCTGGAGCTCGCGACTGGACAGCCGCCACGGATCGCGGCCGCCGAGCTCAAGGCCGCCAGCCGAAGGCTGGAGCGCGCAGGCCAGCAAGTGCAGCAGCGTGGTCTTGCCCGCGCCCGAGGGGCCGATGACAGCGACCTGCTCGCCCGCCGCCACCTTCAGATCGAGTGCCCGTAGTGCGGCGGGGGCTGCGCCGCTGGCGGCCGGATGTCGGCCGGACAGTGACTTCAGCGCTACTTTCACAGGCTGCGCAGTTGGCGGATGGCGATCACTTCAGCAGGCCGGCGCTGCGCGCGGCCGTTTCGATGCCCCGGTAGTTCTCGGCCCGCGTCGGGATGAAGCGCGTGGCGCCCTGAAGCGCCAGGATGTCGCGGCCTTCGGGGGTGGCCGGGCTCAGCTCGAGGAACGCCTGCGTCAGCTTCTCGCGCTGGGCCGCCGGCATGTCAGCCTGCACGCTCCAGTTGTAGTCGTAGTAGGCGGGCGTGGTGTAGAACACGCGCACCTTCGCGGTATCGACCTTCCCGTCGGCCACCAGCTTTTCCCACACGGAGATGTTCAGCACCCCGGCGTCGACCTTGCCGGAGGCCACGGCAGCGGCCGTCGCGTCGTGTGCGCCGGAGTACGCCACGCGCTTCAGGTCGCGGTCCGGATCGATGCCGGCGGCCAGCAGGAAGCTGCGCGGCATCAGATGGCCCGAGGTGCTGGACTGCGAGCCGAAGCTCAGGTTATGTCCCTTGAGGTCGCTCAGCGACCGGATACCGGGGTCGGTGGTGATGAAAACAGAGCGGAACTTCTCGTCTTCCGCGCGCTGTACCAGGGGCACGATCCTGCCGCCCGAGCGCTGGTTGGCTTGCACGAACGTGAATCCACCGAGCCACGCCAGGTCCACCTGCTTGTTGACCAGCGCCTCGACGGCGGCGGCGTAGTCCGTGACCGGTGTGAACTCGACCTTGACGCCCAGCTTGCGTTCCAGGTATCTGGACAGCGGCGCCGCCTTGCGCGCCAGCTCGGTCGGCGACTCGTCGGGAATTGCCGTGATGCGGAAAACTTGCTGAGCCTGGGCGGCGGCAGCGCCGGCGAGCACGGCGACGGCCAGGATGACGCGCGGCAGAAGGGATGTTTTCATGGGAATCGCGGCCTCGAAGAGAGCAGCCGCGATTAGACAGCAAGACCGGATCACCCGCTGGCGGCGCGGCCACTGCGAAAGCCCGCGAAGATGTCGCTGCGGTGCGGCTCGAAGAAATTGCGGTAGCGCGCGTGGGCCAGCGCCGGCGAAGTCGCCGGGCAAGCGCCGCGCAGCACCCGCCGGCTGCCGAACCACGGCGCCGAGTAGTCGCGATAGGGATGGGGTGTGAAGCCCGGATAGGGCTCGAAAGGGCTGGTCGTCCACTCCCACACCTGGCCCCAGGAAAAGCCCGGCAGTGTGAGGGCCGCGCATTCCCATTGCGCCTCGGTGGGAAGCTGCCGTCCGGCCCAGCGGCACCAAGCCTCGGTTTCGTGCGCGCTGAGGTGAACCGCTGCATG
>JAAOZX010000334.1 GCA_012274225.1 Comamonadaceae bacterium
CCGGCCAGCACCGCGCCGGGCGGGCGGGTAAGGGCGGTGCTGGCGCCGCGCGACCCGGCGTCGGCCCCAGCCGCGGCGACACCCTCGGCGCCGCCGGCCGCGCTGCGGCCCAGCGTCACCCTGGACGGGGGCAAGAAGTGACCGAGGACATGGCGGGGGGCCGCGATTCGTTGCCCGACTCCGGCGCCAGCCGCCTGCAGGTGCGGCACCTGCAAAAGACCTATGGCAGCCGCAAGGTGGTCAAGGACGTGTCGCTCGACGTGGCCAAGGGCGAGGTCGTCGGCCTGCTGGGACCCAACGGGGCGGGCAAGACCACCTCCTTCTACATGATCGTGGGGCTGGTGCGCGCCGACGCCGGAGAGATTTCCATCGACGGCCGCTCGGTCGAGCACATGCCGATCCATCGCCGTTCGCGCCTGGGCCTGTCGTACCTGCCGCAGGAACCTTCGATCTTCCGCAAACTCAACGTCGAGGAAAACGTGCGCGCGGTGCTGGAGCTGCAGCGCGACGAACAGCGCCTGCCGCTGACCCGCGCCGAAATCGACAAGCGGCTCACCGCGCTGCTGCAGGATCTGCGGGTCGACCACCTGCGCGATTCGCCCGCGCTGTCGCTGTCGGGCGGCGAGCGCAGGCGTGTCGAGATCGCCCGGGCCCTCGCGACGCAGCCGCGCTTCATCCTGCTGGACGAGCCGTTCGCCGGCATCGACCCGATCGCGGTGATCGAAATCCAGCGCATCATCGGCTTCCTCAAGTCGCGCGGCATCGGCGTGCTGATCACCGACCACAACGTGCGCGAGACGCTGGGCATCTGCGACCACGCCTACATCATCAGCGACGGTCATGTGCTGGCCCAGGGCACGCCATCGCAGATTGTGAACAACGCCGACGTCCGCCGCGTCTACCTCGGCGAACACTTCCGAATGTAGCTATGAAGCAGGGCCTGTCGCTTCGCGTCTCGCAGCATCTTGCGCTGACGCCCCAATTGCAGCAGTCGATCCGGCTGCTGCAACTGTCGACGCTGGAACTGTCGCAGGAGGTCGAGCAGATGCTCGACGAAAACCCTTTCCTCGAATTGAGCCCGGAGGAGGCGCCGCGCGAGGAGTTCGGTGTGGCGCAGGCCGACACGCCGGCGGCCGGGGACGAGCGCGACGTCGATTCCGGCGAGTTCACTCCTGCCGCTGCCGAGGCGACCCGCGTCACCGAGACCGAGGCGGCGCCGGATGCGGACACCGACGCGCCCAGCTGGGAGGGTGACGGCAGCACCGAAGTCGTGCCCGACGACGGCGAGTGGGGCGGCGACGCCACCCCGCGCAAGAACAACCTGGGCGGCGACGAGGATGTCGACGCCACCGACCTGGCGCGCGGCGACGAGACGCTGCAATCCCACCTGCACCGGCAGGTGCTCGGGCTGCCTCTGGGCGAGGAGGACCGCTGCGCGCTCGCCTTCCTGATCGAGTCGCTCAATGACGACGGCTACCTGGACGAGAGCATCGAGTCGCTGGCTGCCGGCCTGGCTGGCGACGACCTGGCGGAGCGCGAGGAACTGGTGCACCGTTTCACCGTGGCCTTGCGGCTGTTGCATCACCTGGAGCCGGTCGGCGTCGGCGCCCGCTCGCTGGCCGAATGCCTGACCCTGCAATTGGAGGCAATGGAGGCCGCGGGCGACCTGCAGGACGCCCGCGCCGCCGCGCTGCAGGTCTGCGCCCAGCCGATGGAACTGCTGGCCCGGCGGGATGTCAAGCGGCTGGCTCAGTTGTGCGCCGAGCCCGAGGCCGCGATCAAGGCGGCCATCGCGCTGATCCTGCGGCTGGAGCCCAAGCCCGGCCGGCGCTTCGTCAGTGTCGAACGCAACGTGGTCATACCGGACGTGCTGGTCACCAAGGTCGGCCGCGGCGCCCAGGCACGCTTCCGGGTCCAGCTCAACGCCGAGGTGATGCCGCGCCTGCGGGTGCAAGACGTGTACGCCGGCGCGATCCGGGCGCACCGCGGCGAAGGACATCAGGCGCTGCAGCAGCGGCTGCAGGAGGCGCGCTGGTTCATCAAGAACATCCAGCAGCGCTTCGACACCATCCTGCGCGTGTCCAGCGCGATCGTCGAACGGCAGAAGAACTTCTTCGTGCACGGCGAGCTGGCGATGCGGCCCCTGGTGCTGCGCGAGATCGCCGACGAGCTGGGCCTGCATGAATCCACCATCAGCCGGGTGACCACCGCCAAGTACATGGCGACGCCGTTTGGCACTTTCGAACTGAAGTACTTCTTCGGCTCGGCGCTGGGCACCGAGACCGGCGGCAATGCGTCGAGTACCGCGGTGCGCGCCCTGATCCGGCAACTGGTCGCGGCCGAGAACCTCAAGAAGCCACTGTCGGACAGCCAGATTTCCGGCATGCTCAAGGAGCAGGGGATCGAGTGCGCCCGACGCACCGTTGCCAAGTACCGCGAAGCGCTGCGCATCGCCCCGGCCAACCTGCGCAAGGCGCTATGAACCCGTTGCGGCTGTTCCTGCCCTGCGCCGCGGGCGTCGAGGGTTTCCTGGCTGACGAAGTGCACCGGCTCACTGCGCTGGCCGGCGACGACCTGCTGATCGGGCGCGGCGGCGTGCAGCTGCGCGCATCCTGGCGCGAGGCCATGCTGCTGAATCTGCACAGCCGGCTGGCACAGCGGGTGCTGGTGCAGTTGTCGCACACCCCTTACCGCGCCGAGGCCGACCTGTACGAGGCGGCTGCGCAGGTGCCCTGGGAGCTGTGGTTCGGCGTCCGGCAGAGCTTCAAGGTCGAAGTGACGGCGCAGCACAGCCCGCTGAAAAGCCTGAACTTCGCCGCGCTGAAGATCAAGGACGCGGTGGCCGATCGTTTCCGCCACAAGGCGGGCGAGCGGCCCAACGTGGACACGCAGTGGCCCGACGTGCGGATCTATGCGCACCTGACCGGCGACATGGCCACGCTCTACATCGACACCTCGGGCGAGCCGCTGTTCAAGCGCGGGTGGCGCGAGGACAAGGGCGAGGCGCCGCTGAAGGAAACGCTGGCGGCCGCGATGATCGCGGCCAGCGGCTGGGACGCGGCGGTGCCGCTGTACGACCCGTGCTGCGGCAGCGGAACCATTGCCATCGAAGCGGCCCAGGTGGCCTGCAACATCGCGCCGGGGCTGCTGCGCCGCTTCGGCTTCGAAAAGCTGTTGCCTTACCAGCAGCATGTCTGGCAGCCGATCTGGGAAGCCGCCAAGGCCGCGCAACACCCGGCGACGGCACCGGTCTTCGGCAGCGACGTGGCGCACCGGATGGTCGACTTCGCGGTGCGCAATGCGGCGCGCGCCGGGGTGGCCGAGGCGGTGCAATTGCGCGGCGGCGACGCCCTGCAGCGCATGCCGCCCAGTGCGGAGCCCGGCGTCATGCTGGTCAATCCGCCCTATGGCGAGCGCATCGAACCTGCGGGTATCGCCGGAGAAGGTTCGAGGGCGGCCGCGAGCGGCCGCGGCCAGGGCGGGCGCGAACGCGCCGAAACCGCCGACGGCGGCGATTTCTTCACCCTGCTGGCGGCGCACTGGAAGAAGAGCTATCCGGGCTGGACCGCCTGGGTGCTCACGCCGGACCTCAAGCTGCCCACCCGCATGCGGTTGAAGGAGTCGCGGCGCGTGCCGATGTGGAACGGCCCGATCGAATGCCGGCTGTTCCGCTTCGACATGGTCAAGGGCTCGGCGCGCAAGACCGCGACGCCGCCCGATACCGACTCCGATGGCCAGTAGCGGCGAACCGGGCAGCGCGGGCAGCGCTGCCGCGCAGGCGCTGCTGACGCTGGTGCTGGACACCAACATCGTGCTGGACCTATTCGTTTTCGGCGACGCGAAGTCGCAGCCGTTGAAGGCCCTGCTGCTGGACGGCCGGCTGGATTGGCTCGCCACCCGTCCGATGCGCGACGAACTGGAACACGTGCTGGCCTACTCGCACATCGAGGCCTGGATGGGCCGGCTGCCGCTTGCCGCGGCCGACGTGCTGGCCGGCTTCGATCGCCACACCCGCCTGGTCGACGTTCCGGTGCGCGCGGCGGTCAGCTGCGCCGACCCCGACGACCAGATGTTCGTCGACCTGGCGGTGCGGCACCAATGCCTGTTGCTGAGCAAGGACGCCGCCGTGCTGACGCTGAAGAACAAGCTGGCGGCGCTGCAGGTCGAGGTCAGCGCCGTGATCTCGCCGCAGGTCTCATAAGGCCCGCGGCACGGCTGTCGCCAGGAAATCGTAGACCGCGCGAATGCGCGGGCTGGTGCGGATCTCGCGGTGCACCGTGAGCCAGATCGGCAGCGGCGGGATCCTGATCATCGGCAGCAGCGCGATCAACTGGCTGTCCATTCGCGCCAGGTAATCGGCCAGGAAGCCCACGCCCAGGCCCGAGCGCACCGCCTCCCAGTACGCGATCAGGTCGTCGGTGCGAAAGGCGAAGGCTTCGCGCGTCACCGGGAAGCCGAAGCTCGCGAAGCCGCGCACCATCGCTTCGTCCTTGTCGCCGCCGACCAGCTCATGGGCCAGCAGGTCCTCCATGCGGCGCGGCGTGCCGCGCCGGCGCAGGTAGTCGCGGTGCGCATAGGCGCCCAGCGTCACCTTGCCGATCCGCTTGGCAACCAGGCTGACCTGGTCCGGCTGCACCATCCGCAGTGCGATGTCGGCCTCGCGCCGCAGCAGGTTGCTCACCTGGTTGCTGGCGACCAGCTCCACTTGAATCTCCGGCAGGGCCAGCCGCATCTGCGCCAGCACCGGCGGCAGGACGAAGCAGGCCACCGGTTGGCTGGCGGTGATGCGAACCGTACCGGCCCGGCCCGACTGGGCGCCCGAGACACTGCGCGCCAGTTCGTTGGCGTTGCTTTCCATGGCCCGCGCCGAATCGGCCAGCCGCAAGGCCATCTCGGTGGGCAACAGGCCGCGGCCGGTGCGCTCGAACAGCACCACACCGAGCTGGCTTTCCAGCTCGCCGATGTGGCGTCCGACCGTTGGCTGGGTCGAGCCCATCGCCTTCGCGGCACCCAGCAGGCTGCCGCGGTCGAGTGCGGCCAGGAAGGAGCGGATCAGGCGCCAGTCGAAATCGTTATTCATATTCGAATATCAGCTATGAACAGATAGGCGATTGTCGAACAGGCGCCGGCTTTCCACAATGCAGCCATCAGCCACCCGTCGGAGCCAACCATGTCTTCCTCCTCCTCCTCTTCCTCCTCTTCCTCTGTCCTCATCCTCGGCGCCCGCGGCCGCCTCGGCCTCGCGGCCGCCCGGGCCTTTGCCCAGGCCGGCTGGAAAGTCCACGCCCAGGTGCGCCCGGGCGCCAGTGGCCCGGCCATCGCCGGCGTGCAGTGGCTCGGCGTGCGGCCCAGTGACACGGCGGCGCTCGCCGCCTGGGCGCGCGATGCGCAGGTGGTGGTGCAGGGCCTGAGCCCGGTGTACACGCAACGCGCCTGGCGCGCCGAGCTGCCCGGCCTGACCCAGAACGCGATCGATGTCAGCCGGGCGCTGGGCGCCACCCTGATGCTGCCGGCGAGCGTGTACAACTTCGGCGCCGGCATGCCGCCGCTGCTGCACGAAGACACGGCGCAGGTGCCCACCACGTTGAAGGGCCGGTTGCGCGTCGCCACCGAGCGGCAAATCCTCGCCGCCACGCAGGATGGCGCCATGAAGGCCGTGGTGATCCGCGCCGGCGATTTCTTCGGCGGCGGCCGGGGCACCTGGCTGGACCTCGTCATGGCGAAGGACCTGACGCGCGGCAAGTTCACGCACCCTGGTCCGCTCGACATCCCGACCTCGTGGGCGTTCCTGCCCGACCTCGCCCGCGTGTTGGTCCAGGTTGCGCAGCGGCGCGATCAATTGCCGGGATTCGAAACCCTGCATTTCGCCGGCCATGCGCTCACCGGCCGCGACTGGGCGAGCGCGACGGAAGCGATCGCACGGGAGCAAGGCTGGTTGCGCCCGGACGCGGCACTGCGAGTGGCCTCCCTGTCCTGGCCGCTGCTGCGAATGCTGGCCCTCGTCATGCCGACCATGGCGGCGGTGTGCGAGATGCGCTACCTGTGGCACACGCCTTATGCGCTGGCCAATGACCGGCTGCTTGCATTGATCGGTGATGAGCCGCACACACCGTTTGCGCAGGCGCTGCGCGCCACGCTGGCGGAGCTGGATATGCTGGCCCCTGCGCCACCCGCCGCGGCGCCGGTGACACTGGCCCTGCGCTGAGAGGCGGTTCGAAATGAAGCGACGTCATTTCATCCGCATTGCCGGTGGCGGCCTGATCGCCTCCGCCGCTGCGCTGCCGCTGGGCGGCTGCGAGCTGGCCAGCGGTTACC
>JAAOZX010000054.1 GCA_012274225.1 Comamonadaceae bacterium
GTGGCAACGATGCCGCTGCTGCGTGCCCGCGAACTCGGGGACATCATCGACAAGGCACAGCCGACGGTCGCCTTGTGCGATGCCACCCTGCTGGAGGAACTGGAGCTGGCCCGGCGCGAACACCCGGCGTTGGCCACGGTGGTCGCCTTCAACGCAGGCAACGTGGCCGCGTCCCTGGAAGCGCGGGCCGAAAAGAAGTCTGGCCCCTTCCGCGCCTGCCCAACCGACGCCGACGACATTGCGATGCTGGCGTTCACCTCGGGCACGACCGGCAAACCGAAGGCGGTGGTGCACAGCCATCGCGACGTGCTCGCTTCATGCGAGACCTGGCCGCGCCATGTGCTGCGCGCCAGGCCCGACGACATCGTGGTGGGGTCGCCCCCGCTGGCCTTCACCTTCGGTCTGGGGGGATTGCTGATCTTCCCGATGTGGGCCGGCGCCTCGGTGCGGTTCCTGGACGCGCCGTTCACCCCGGAAGGCATGGTGCGGCAGATCGTCGAAACCGGAGCAACCATTTGCTACACGGCTCCGACCTTCTACCGGCAGATGGCGCCATTCGCGCGCCAGCATGGCATCGGCCGCCTGCGCATGTGCGTGAGCGCGGGCGAAGGCCTGCCCGATGCCACCCGCCAGTTGTGGAAGCAGGCCAGCGGGATTGAAATGCTCGACGGCATCGGTGCTACCGAAATGTTCCATATCTTCATTTCCTCAGCCGGCGCGGAAGTGCGGCGCGGGGCCATCGGCAAGGTCGTGCCGGGGTATCAGGCCCGGGTTGTGGACGACGATGGTCGTGAGGTTCCCCGCGGCACCGTCGGCAAGCTGGCCGTGATCGGCCCCACCGGCTGCCGCTATCTGGACGATCCGCGTCAAGCCCAGTATGTCAAGAACGGTTGGAACCATCCTGGGGATGCCTTCCTCCAGGATGCGGACGACTACTTCTTCTACCAGGCTCGTGCCGACGACATGATCATCACCGCGGGCTATAACGTCGGCGGTCCCGAGGTCGAGGACGCGCTGCTGCGCCATCCGGCCGTGGCCGAGTGCGGCGTGATCGGCAAACCGGACGAGCAACGGGGCATGATCGTCAAGGCCTTCTGCGTGCTCAAGCCGGGACACGACGGTGACGCGGCCATGGTCAAGGCTCTGCAGGATCACGTCAAGGCCTCGATCGCGCCGTTCAAGTACCCGCGCGAAATCGTCTTCGTGTCCAGCCTCCCCCGAACAGAAACGGGCAAGCTCCAGCGCTTCAAGCTGCGGCAGGCCTGATCGGCGCGCCTGGGCCGGCCGGCCCGGACACCGGCGCGGGCTCGCCGCAGCCATTCGGCGCAACGACGGCGCGAGCCACCATAATCGCGCGATGCCAGCCTATTCATTCGAAGCCCTGGACGCCCAGGGCGAAACGCGCAAAGGCGTGATGGAAGCGGACACCGCCAAGGCGGTGCGCAGCCTGCTGCGGGCCCAGGCGCTGGTGCCGCTGCAGGTGGTGCCGGTGAGCTCGGGTGACGCCGCCAATGAGCAGAGTTTCGGCTGGAGCACCCGGATCATGAGCCGGGCCGTCTTCACGGCCACCGGACTGGCGATATGGACCCGGCAATTGGCCGGCCTGATCACCTCGGGTCTGCCGCTGGAGCGGGCCTTGACGGCCCTGACCGATGAGGCCGAAAGCGACCGCGAGCGCCACTTGGTCGCCGCGCTGCGCGCCGAAGTCAATGCCGGATCTTCATTCGGCAAGGCCCTGGCCCGCTTCCCGCGCGAGTTTCCCGACATCTACACCGCGGTGGTGGGCGCCGGCGAGCAAAGCGGCAACCTGGGACTGGTGCTGGAACGGCTGGCGGACGACCTGGAGGAGCGGCAGGCGCTGCAGGCCCGGTTGCTCGGCGCGGCGCTCTACCCTGCGATCGTGACCATCGTCGCGATTGCGATCGTGTTGTTCCTCGTGGCCTACGTCGTCCCTCAAGTTGCCAACGTCTTTGCCGGGAGCAAGCGCGCACTGCCTTTTCTCACGGTGGCCATGCTTGGCATCAGCAACTTCGTGCGCAGCTGGGGCTGGTTGGCCTTGCTGGTGCTGGTCGTCGGCGTCGTGTTCGGACGGCTGGCCCTGCACAACGAAGCCACCCGCGAGCGATTCGATGCGGCCTGGCTCAAGCTGCCTTTTGTAGGCCGGCTCTCGCGGGGCTATAACGCCGCACGCTTCGCCAGCACACTGGCGTTGCTGGCTGGCGCCGGCGTGCCGATCCTGAAGGCGCTACAAGCGGCCGGAGAAACCTTGAGCAATCGGGCCATGCGCGCGGACGCAATGGATGCGCTGGTGCTGGTGCGCGAGGGCGCCCCTTTGGCTTCGGCGATGGCGCAGAAAAAGCGCTTTCCCGGCCTGCTCTCGATGTTCGCGCGGCTGGGCGAGCAGACCGGCCAGCTGCCGGCAATGCTTCAGCGCGCAGCCAATCAGCTGAGTGCGGAGGTGCAGCGCCGGGCCATGCAATTGGCAACCATCCTCGAGCCGCTGCTGATCGTGACCATGGGCCTGGTGGTGATGCTGATCGTCCTGGCTGTGCTGATGCCGATCATCCAGCTGAACCAGTTCGCGAAATAGGCGATGGACACGCTGGCCTGGAAAGGGGGCTGAAATGGCCGTCTCACTGGACAACAAGCTGGTGGTGGCGATCTCCTCGCGTGCCCTGTTCAATTTCGAGGAGGAGAACGCCCTTTTCGACAGCGGCGACGCGCAGTCCTACATGAAGCTGCAGCTCGAGCGGCTGGATGTGCCGGCACGCCCCGGCATCGCCTTCTCTCTCATCAAGAAGCTGCTGGCCTTCAACGATACCGCCGCGCAGCGGGTCGAAGTGGTGATCCTGTCGCGCAACGACCCCGTATCGGGAATGCGCATTTTTCGTTCGGGCCATGCCAATGAACTCAAGCTCGAGCGCGGCGTGTTCACCCAGGGCCGCTCGCCCTTCCGCTACCTGCGGCCGCTGCGCGCCCACCTGTTCCTTTCGGCCAATGCCGAAGACGTGCGCGAGGCTCTGGCTGCCGGCTTTCCAGCGGCCCGCGTCCTGACCGAGTCGGTGCTCGCAGGCGGCAACTATCCCGACGAAGTCCGCATCGCGTTCGACGGGGATGCGGTGCTGTTCTCGGATGAAGCGGAGCGCGTGTTCCAGTCCCAGGGGCTGGACGCCTTCCAACGGCACGAATCGAGCAAGGCGGCGCAGCCATTGCCGGAAGGTCCCTTCAAGCCGTTGCTGGCAGCCCTGCACCGGCTGCAACAGGCCGGCACGCCGGCGATGCGGATTCGCACCGCGCTGGTGACCGCGCGCAGCGCCCCGGCCCACGAGCGGGCCATCCGCACGCTGATGAACTGGGACATCCGGGTGGATGAGGCCATGTTCCTGGGCGGGTTGCCCAAGGGCGAGTTCCTGCGTGAGTTCGAGCCTGATTTCTTCTTTGACGACCAGACCGGTCACGTCGACCACGCGGCCCGCCATGTACCGTCGGGGCACGTGGCACACGGCATTTCGAACCCGAAGCGCTGAATCCGCGGCCATGCGCCGCACGCTACGATGTCTGTCGTTTTCAAAGGCAGCCATTCGCATGAATTCCCTCGACAAAGTCGACGCAGCCAGGAACACTCTGCGCCGGGTCTGGACGCTGACCACGCCGTTCTTCTCGTCGAGCGAAAAGTGGAAGGCGCGCGGGCTGCTGGCCGCCATCGTGCTGCTCAACCTGGGCGCCGTTTACATGCTGGTGCTGATGAACGAGTGGAACCGGCTGTTCTACAACGCGCTGGAAAAGCGCGACCAGGCGGTGTTCTGGGCGCAGCTGTTGCGCTTCTCGTACCTGGCCTTCGGCTACATCGTCATCGCCGTCTACAAGTTCTACCTGACCCAGTTGCTCGAGATGCGGTGGCGCGCCTGGATGACGCGGCATTATCTGCAGCGCTGGCTGTCGGGGCAGGCGTTCTACCGGATGGAGCTGGCGCGCTATTCGGGCGCCA
>JAAOZX010000055.1 GCA_012274225.1 Comamonadaceae bacterium
ACACGACCGCGGGGCGTGGTCTGACGCAAGCGCCGCCCCGCCTGCCTAGCATGCTCATTCAAGCCCAACCGGAGAGACTCATGTCGGACCTGAACAATGCCAACCCCACGCCGCCCGAGGAGGCGAAGGCCCAGCTCGCAAGGAACGAGCGGGAAAGCCGCAAGCTCGATTCGCCGGCGCGCACCAACGAATCCACGGTCGATCCCGAAAAGCCCGAGGAGGACATCCTCAAGGGCTTCCACGGCGGCTAGGCCGGGGAGCTCCGCGGGGCTGCGGCTATCATCCGGGGCCGAAACCACACCCCGGAACCGAACCATGAAGAATTCCCCCTTCGCCCCGTTGTCCATGTCGCTGCTGGCCCTGGCCGCCGGCACCGCCATCGCGGCCACCCCGGCAGCACCCGCTGCGAGCGCCCCGGCCGGCGCCACCGAGACCCTGCCCAGCGGCGTGGTGGTGAAACACACCCAGGTTGGCAAGGGCGCCAGCCCGGCCGCAGCGGACACCGTCCAGGTCCACTACCGCGGCACGCTGACCGACGGCACCGAATTCGACAGTTCCTACAAACGCAATCAGCCGGCCAGCTTTCAACTGAGGGGCGTGATCCCGTGCTGGACCGAGGGGCTGCAGAAGATGAAGGTCGGCGGCAAGGCGACCCTGACCTGCCCGCCGGCCACCGCCTACGGCTCGCGCGGCGCGGCCGGCGTGGTGCCGCCGAACGCTACCTTGAACTTCGACGTGGAACTGCTGGCCATCACCAAAGCGCCCTGACCGGAAACGTTCGTCAGCCCGGCACGCAACCTGACGAACGCGCGGTCAGTCGGCCCGTGTCGCCGCCCGCTCACTCGATCCAGGTGGTAGCTTGCGCAATCGGCGCGCGCGAAGTGCGGAAGCCGTTGGCAGGATGGGCCGGATCCTCATAGCCGAAGGAAATACCGCACACCAGTTTGCGGTCGGGTGCGAGGCCCAGGCGCTCGCGCCAGAACTGCGGATGCGCGGCCAGCGCGGCCTGGGCGATCGACGCCACGCCCATGGCGCGCGCCGCCAGCGCGAAGTTCGATACATAGGCGCCGCAGTCGATGGCCCCGTAGATCCCCAGCGCCTCGTCGGTGGTCACGAGGGCGAAGTGCGGTGCGCCGAAGAAGCGGAAATTTTCCAGGGTTTGCCGTTCACCGGCTGCGCGGTCGCCGCGTGCCACGCCGGTTGCCTGGTACAGCTGCAGGCCGCATTCGCGCCGCCGCTCCTGGTACACGCCCTGGTACTGGGGCCAGGCGAAATCCGGCTGAGGCGCGTGATGCCGCGCGTACTCGACCAGTTCGCCGCGCAGCCGCCCGGTCGCGGCAGCGCTCGCCACCCAGATCTGCCAGGCCTGGGAGTTGCACCACGATGCGGTGCGCTGGGCCAGCGCGAGGATGCGATCGATCGTGGCGCGGGGGACCGGGTCCGACCGAAAACCGCGGCAGCTGTAACGCTCGTCCAGCAGCAAGGACAGCACAGCGGTGCGGGACTCGATGTCGTCGTTCATGGTCTGGTGCTCCCAATGCGCGCGGCCACGCTTGCGCCAGAGTATCCTATGCCGGCTGCGCAGCCGCAGCCGCAGCCGCAGCCGCAGCGGGTGGCGCCGGACACGGACGCGATGCCCCGGAGCCCCGGCGGTGGGCGCGCTGGTGCGCCAACAGGCCCGCTCGGCCATGCCCGATCCCGATTACTTGCCCGCAGCCGCCTTGCCGCTCGCGCGCAAGGCCTTCAGCTCGGTGGTCAGCCAGACCTTGCTCTCGACCGGCGCCGATGCGCCGCAGCGGACCAGGTAGGGCTTGCCGCTCATGCTGCTGCCGGACGCGGCGAGATCGATGAACTGCTCGGCGGTCTGCACCGCGTTGCGGTCTTCCAGGTAGTTGAGCTTGGTCTGCAGATGCGACCGGGCCTGGTCTGCGCCATACCAGGAGCCATTGCGACTGAACTCGCAGGCCGAGGTCTGCAGCTTCGTCAGCAGCGCGTTGATTTCCGCGCGCGCCGCCGGCGGGGCCGGGTCCGCGAGCGCTGTCAACGAGGCCGCGAAAAGCAGTGAGACGGCAATGGGCAATCGCATCGCGAGCGCTCCATGGATTACTGGTTTGCCTGCAGCATGGCCGCCATTTTCTGGTGGATCAGATTGACGGCCTTGAGCGGCCGGATCATCACCTTGAAGTCGACGATCTTTCCGTCGGCACCCCACTGGATCATGTCCACCCCGTTGACCGAGATCCCGTCGATCTCGACCTGGAACTCCAGCACCGCGTCGCTGGCGCCGGCAACCTCACGCACGTAGCGGAACGACGGGTTGAAGAACACGTGAAAGGCTGCCGACAAATACTGCAGGGTGACGGCCTTGCCGACCTGCGGGGTGTGCACCACCGGCGAATGGAAGACGCAGTTGTCGGCCAGCAGCGCGGCCAACCCCTTGACGTTGCGGGTCTGCACGAGCTCGTGCCAGGCGGCGATGGTGTTCATGGATCTCCCGGGCCGGTGGTGGACGCTTTTGCTTCTGACTTTACCCGCCGATCGTCTTCCGCGATCTCCTCGGAGCTCAAGGGACGAAAGGGACCTTGCATTCGCAGCCGCTGGTATCTCTCACCCGCGGGCGAGTTGCAGATGCGCAGCACCTTGATCCAGACGAGCAGCGCCACCGCTGCCACCAGGACCAGGATGCCGACAAGCAGGAAAGGGCTCATGGTCGACTCAAGACAGGAGTATCAGCGCGATGGCGACTGCGGCCGGCAGCGCTTGCACGAAGAGGATCTTGCCGCTGGCGGTTGCCGCGCCGTAGAGCCCTGCGATCAACACGCAACCAAGAAAGAACAGCTTGACGCCGGTGCCGGCGGACCCCAGCAACAGGCCCCAGACCAGGCCGGCCGCCAGGAAGCCGTTGTAGAGCCCCTGGTTCGCGGCGAGCACCTTGGAAGCCTTCGCCGCCTCGAGCGTCTGGCCGAACGCCCGCAGGCCCGCGGGCTTGTCCCAGAGGAACATCTCCAGCACCAGGAAGTAGCCATGCAGCAGTGCGACGATGCCGACGACAATGTTGGCGATCAGTGCCATCGCTGCTCCTGGAGGTGGGGAATCGCCCATGTTACCGGTCACGGGATCCTCCTGCCGGGCCAAGCGCGACCCCCGCCGCCGAACAGGAACAGCTACTTCAGCTTTTCGCGCGGTTGCGCTGACGTAAAGAATATTCGCGATTGGTAAAGTCGAGCATCGATTGGGCGTTGCTGCCGCTTTTGCGGCGACTGCGTCAGGTAGAGTGGTCCACTGGTCAGTTGTCAACTGGCCTTTACGGCAGGAGGGTGGATGTTCGTGTCTTGGGTTGTACGAGCGCTCCGGTGGTGGCTCGCAGCGGCTTTTGTCAGCACTTCGCTGCTGGGTTGCGGCGGCGGGGGCGATCCGCAGCCGACCAGCAGCGCGAAGGCACTCGCCCTCGCGACCACCGGCGTGCCGCCTGAGACGGGAGTTTGGTGGAACCCGGCCGAGTCGGGCAAAGGCTACGTCCTCGAGCGTCAAGGCAACGCGGTCTTGATGGGCTCGTACATGTACGAAAGCAGCGGCGCCCCCGTCTGGTACCTGTCCGCTCTGGCGCTGCAGTACAACGGCTCCTACTCCGGTGCCTTGATCCGTTCTTCCGGCGGACAGACGCTAGACGGCGCCTATCGGCCGCCGGCGGGTTCCACCCAGGTCGCCACCGTCACCTTGACGGCCCAGACCGCCCGCGCAGCCACCCTCGTGATCCAGCCCTCGGATGGCGGCCCGGCGATCACGACCCCGCTCGAACGCTTCGCGTTTTCCACTCCGGCCTTCGCGCCGTCGACGGCCACGTTCGAAAGCGGGTTGTGGTGGAACGAGGCCGAAAGCGGCCGCGGCTTTTTCGTCGAGGTCCAGGGCGCGCAGGCCGTCATGGGCAGCTACATGTACGACGCATCGGGTCAGCCGGTGTGGTACCTCAGCACCGGGGTGATCACCCATACCGGCGGTACCGTCGCGCCCGCCACCCAGACGTTCGGTGGGGCGCTCATCGGCTATGGCGGCGGACAGACCCTGACCGGTCCCTATCGCGCTCCCTTCGTGACAGGCAGCCCCGGAAACATCACCTTCACGGCGACGAGCGCCACCACCGCCAGCGTGTCCCTGCCCAACGGCACGATCGTTCCGCTGCGGCGATTCCTGCCCGCCGACCCGGTCGGGTCGGGCGAACTCAAGTCGGCCACGCTGCTCAACACCATTGCCGTGACCGACATCGTGCAGGCATTGGGCGCTGCCGATGTGCGGATCCAGAACGTCAACCCGGTCTACGCCGTCACCTCTTATCGCCTGGAATACCTGACCAGCGACGCTCAGGGTCAACCCGTTCTCGCCTCGGGGCTGGTGAGCGTTCCGGTCAAGCCGCAGGGTGCGGCAAGCCCGGTGCTGAGCTACCAGCACGGCACCATGTTCCAGAACGCCGAGGCGCCCAGCAACCATGCCGTGCCCTCCGAAATCTCGGTCATCCTGGCTTCGCTCGGCTACATCGTGGTGGCGCCCGATTTCGTGGGCTACGGCACCTCGGTGGGAACCCCTCACCCCTATCTGCTGGCGGCGCCTTCGGCTGCGGTCACCGTCGACTTCCTGACGGCGGCTGGCACCTGGAGGCAAAAGGCCGGCGTCAGCGACAACGCCCAGTTGTTCATGATCGGTTATTCGGAAGGCGCCTATGTGACCATGGCAGCGCACCGCGCCATGCAGGCCGGCAAGGCCGCGAATCTGGCGCCACTGCGCGTGGTGGTGACCGGCGCCGGACCCTACAACGTGCAGGTCACGTTCGACGCCCTGCTGGCGCGGGTGCGGCAGGAATTCCCCTTGCTGGGTGCACTGATCAATCCCGGATTCCTGCGTTTCCTGGGCCCGTCCATCCGGGCTCAGGTTCGCGACCAATTGCTCAAGCTGCTGCTGCCCTCGGACACCGATGTGGTGTTCGACGTACGGTCCATCGACTACTACCTGGCCGATGACGTCCAGGCCCTCGCCCAACTGAGCAACGTGCATGACTGGAAGCCCAGTCTCCCCGTGCGGCTCTTCCACGGCCGTGACGACCAGACCGTTCCGTATGCCAGCTCGCTGAGCACACTGCAGGCGATGCAGAAGAACGGCGCCGGTGCCCTGGTCAGCCTGACGGACTGTCCGGTGGTGCCGGCTGGCCACATCGCGTGCGTGCCGTCCTTCCTGAGTTTCACGCTGGACCAGCTGGCGCCCGTCGCCCGCGACCTGTTGCCGATAGTCCCGACTCCCTGATGGTTCCGTCGAGGGCTCGGGTTACCGGGCCGCGCCCGCCCCCGCGATGCGCCCGGTCACCAGCGCCTGCGCCAGCCCGCCCATGTATGCCCTGGTGCTGAACCCACCGACATCGCAACCGGCCGCGTACAGGTTGGGGATGGTCGCAACCTGCAGTTCGTCGCGCCCGGCTCTCAGCAAGGGCAGCATCGACACCGACGCCGCCCGGCGCAGCACGCGCATGTCCAGGTCGGTGCGGACGCCTCCGCAGGTGAAGGTGATCGCGGCGCGTACCAGGGCGGCGGTGAATGGCGGCTGCATGACCGCGTAGGGATTGGCGCGCCGGGCGGGGTTGAGCAGATGGCCTTCGCGTGCCGCAATCGCAGCGTTGTAGGCGCTCAGTGTTTCCACGACCTGCGGCGGCGGAAAGCCCCAGGCCTGCATCTCGCGCGCCAGGCCGTCGAGGGTGTCGGCCTGCGCCACCGGGCCGCCGGCCTGACGGGCCCTATCGACAATGACCCGCGCCAGCGCGCCGGCGTCATGGGCGCGGTCGGCGGTTACGGCGTCGAAGACATAGGCGGCGGTGGCCTGCGGCTGGCGGGCGACATGCACATTGAGCGTTTCCTCGCCGGTGCCCGCCGACTCGTCGGCGAAGCGCCGGCCGTCGAGGTTCAGCGCCACGGCCATGGCCCCGTACTTGTGGCTCATGTCCTGGAACCCGTCGGCGCCGAAGCGCGCCGGT
>JAAOZX010000335.1 GCA_012274225.1 Comamonadaceae bacterium
CCGATCGGCATGGATCGCAGCGCCGAGGTCCGCGCCGCCGCCGAGGACCTGCATCGCGAGCTGCTGGCCGTCGGCGTCGACGTGCTGCTCGACGATAGAGGCGAGCGCCCCGGCGCGATGTTCGCCGACTGGGAGCTGATCGGCGTGCCGCACCGGATCGTGATTTCGGACCGCGGCCTCAAGGAGGGCCAGCTCGAGTACCAGCATCGCCGCGACGCGGCGGCGACGAAGGTCAGCGCCAGCGAAGCGGCCGTCTTCATCAAGTCCCGGTTGCAGGCGTGATGGACCGACGCGAGTGCCTGCTGGCCATTCCGGCCGGGCTTGCGCTGCTGGGGTGGTTGCCCATCGCCCGCGCGGGCGCACAGATCGAGGAACCTTTGGCCGATTCGGTGCGAACCGCCCTGAGTTCTGCTGTCGCCAACGCCGCCCCGCCGATTCCCGAGTTCCGCGATACCGATGGCCGGCTGGCCTATCTGCGCTGGCTCGGCGCGATGAGCGGCCGGCTCAGCAGGCGGCAGACCGAGTGGCTGGAGCGCAAGGAATTCCTGCAAACCGTCTGGTATGAGAGCCGGCGCGCCGGCCTGGACACCGGCCTGGTGCTGGGGCTGATCCAGGTGGAAAGCAATTTCCGCAAGTTCGCGGTCAGTCCGGTCGGCGCCCGCGGCTACATGCAGGTGATGCCGTTCTGGGCCAAGCTGATCGGGGATGGCGATGCGGGCAAACTGTTCCACATGCAGACCAACCTGCGCTTCGGCTGCGTGATCCTGCGCCACTACATCGACCGCGAGCGCGGCGACCTGTTCATGGCACTGGGCCGCTACAACGGCAGCCGGGGCAAGCCGCAGTATCCCAATGCCGTGCTGGGCGCGGGCAGGTTGTGGGACTTCCACCAGCCGCCGCCGCCCGAAAAATCGCCCGATCCCACCCGGCCTGCCAATAACGTACCCTCAGGTCCGAATTGAATCTTTATGACGACCGTACTGCCCAGCGTACCCGCGCCTTTCGCACCGTACACCCTGCGCCGGCCGGAGGGCGAGGTCATCCCCCTCATCTGCGACTCGCCGCATAGCGGCGTGCTGTACCCCGACGATTTCGGCTACGCATTGCCCTTCGACGAATTGCGCTCCGGCGAAGACACCGACGTCCATGTGCTGTGGCGAGCCTTGCCATCGGTGGGCGCAACCTTGCTGGCTGCCCAGTTTCCGCGCGCCTACATCGATCCCAACCGGGACCTGGAGGACCTCGATCCGGCGATGCTGTCCGGGCCGTGGCCGACCCCGCTGAATCCAGGGGAAAAGAGCCGGCTGGGCATAGGCCTCATCTGGCGCAACGCGGGACATGCGCGCGCCGGGCTCATCTACGACCGGAAGCTCGGCGTCGCCGAAGTCCAGCGCCGCATCGCGACCTATCACGCGCCGTATCACGCGGCGATGCGCGAGCAGATCGAGGCGGCCTATGGGCGTTTCGGTGCGGTCTGGCACCTCAACCTGCACTCGATGCCGGCCAACTCCTATGAGGGGCTGCAGGTCCTGAGCGATCATCCCCTGGCCGACTTTGTGCTGGGCGACCGGGACGGAACCACTGCCGCGCCGGAGTTCACCGACCTGGTGGCGCGGGCCCTGCGCGCGCGCGGCTTCTCGGTCGCGATCAACGATCCGTTCAAGGGGGTGGCGCTGATCGCCCGGCTGGGGCGGCCGGCCCAGCGCCGCCACAGCCTGCAAATCGAACTGCATCGCGGCCTGTATATGGACGAGAAGACGCGGGCGCGCGGCGCCGGTTTCGATGCGCTGCAACGCGCGCTCGCCGAAGTGTCCCGCGACATCGCCGCTTACGTGAAGGATCAAGTCCAATGAGGCCGATCGCTGAAATCGAGGATGCCCAGGCGGGCCTGGCGGCCATTCGCCGCGACATCCATGCCCATCCCGAACTGGCGTTCCAGGAAACCCGCACCTCGGACCTGGTGGCCAAGCAACTGGCGCAGTGGGGACTCGAAGTGCATCGTGGCATCGGCAAGACAGGCCTCGTCGGAGTGCTGCGGGGCAAGATGGGCAAGGGCAAGCGTTCGATCGGCCTGCGCGCCGACATGGACGCGCTGCCCATGCCCGAGCACAACAAATTCGCGCACGCTTCGAAGAACCCGGGCCGCATGCACGGCTGCGGCCATGACGGGCACACTGCCATGTTGCTCGGCGCCGCGCAGCACCTTGCCGCCAACCCGGATTTCGAGGGAACCGTCAACTTCATCTTCCAGCCGGCCGAGGAGGGCGGCAACGCCGGCGCGCGGGCCATGATCCAGGATGGCCTGTTCGAGCGCTTTCCCTGCGACGAAATCTACGGCATGCACAACATGCCCGGCTTTCCCACCGGCATGTTCGCGTTTCGCAAGGGGCCGACCATGGCGTCGAGCAACCGGTTCGACATCATCGTGCGTGGAACCGGTGGCCACGCCGCGCAGCCGCACAAGGCGGTGGACACCATCGTCATCGCAGCCGAGATGGTCGGCGTGCTGCAGACGCTGATTTCGCGCCACAAGAACCCGATCGATGTTGCTGTGGTCAGCGTCACGCAAATCCACGCGGGCGACGCCTACAACGTGCTGCCGGGTGAAGCCGTGATCCGCGGCACGGTGCGGACCTTCAGCACCCAGGTGCTGGACGAGATCGAAGCCAACATGCGGCGAATGGCCGAGACGCTGCCCCGGGTTCATGGCGGCACGGGCGAATTGCAGTTCTACCGCGCCTATCCGCCATTGGTGAACTGGGACGCGCCCACCGATTTCGCCGCGCAGGTCGCCGAAGATGTCTTCGGTGCGGACAAGGTCGACCGCAACACCCCGCAGCATGGCGGCGCGGAGGACTTCTCGTTCTACCTGGAGCAGGTGCCGGGCTCGTATCTGTTCATCGGCAACGGCGGTGGCGAGCATCGCGAGGCGGCTTACCACGGCATGGGACCGTGCGAACTGCACAACCCCAATTACGACTTCAACGACGAACTGCTGCCGGTCGGCTCGACTTTCTGGGTCCGGCTGGTGCAGGCCTTTTTCGCCCGCGCCTGAGCGCGCCGGCGCCTACTGCACGAACCCGATCTTGCCCTTGGCCGCGGCGGCCTTGGGCAGGTCGTCCACGGCGATTTCGGCGCGCTGGTCGAGCCGGGCGTTGCCGAAACCGGTCATGAGGGCGCGCCGCATGTCGCGCGGCGCCAGTTCAGCCAACAGGTCCAGCAGGTCATCCGCGGGCTCGGCCTGGAAACGTTCACCCCACCCGTGCTCGCAGCGGATCGCCCGGTAAAGGCTGCGCGCAATGCGGCGCGCGGCTTCGAAAGAGGGCGCCTCGATCTCGAACACGTTCATCCGGTTGAGGATCGGCTCGGGGATGCAGCGTTCGTCGTTGGCGGTCATGATCCAGATCACTTGGCTGGCGTCGATCGCCACCTCGGCGAATTCGTCCATGAACGAGCCGGCCGTGTCGTGTTCCAGCAGGCTGTACAAGGCGCCGAGCGGATCGTACTGGGCATCGGCGCTGGCCTTGTCGATCTCGTCGACCACGATCACCGGGTTGGCGTACTGGCCTTCCACCAACGCTTCGAACACCTTGCCCGGTTTGGCGCCCTTCCACTGCGACGACGCGCCCGACAGCAGCCAGCCGGCCGTCATGGAACTCATGGGTACCAGGCTCATGCCGGTTCCCAGCAGATCCGCCAGCCTGCGCGCGAAGTGGGTCTTGCCGATCCCCGGGGGCCCCAGCAGCAACATGGGGGTCACCTCCAGGCCGTCGCGGCAGTCCTGCGACAACGCGACATGGCGTTTGACGTCATCCAGGGCATCGGTGAAATTGGGCAGCTGTTCGTAGAGCGCCGCCATGTCGGGCAAACCGCTGGGCTTGACCTGGAAACGCTCGGGGCCGCGTTCCAGCATGCGCTCGTAAGTGGTGCGCAGGTGTTCGTGGTCGCGTCCGGGCAGCTTGGCCAGCTTGCGCTCGACATCATGCGGGCGGAATACGCTGCGCAGATTGGCGATCGGCAACTGGAATGAGGACGACTGATGCGGAACGAGACTGCGTGTTTCCATCGAGTACTCCTGGCAGGGCTTGCTTCTTCATTCAAGCATATGCCGTGCCAGAGTTCAATCGAATGGCGCCCCACCGCGAGCGGATGTCAGCAATTGCCGACACCCCCTGGCAGACGGCGCGTGCGACTGCCAATGCGCCGCCGGCTGCTGTGACGCGCGGCGGTGCGGATCCCCGCTGCCGTGAGGGTCAGCTCGCAGTGCCGCCGAGCATCTGCTGCAATTCGCCGCTCTGGTACATCTCCATCATGATGTCCGAGCCGCCGATGAATTCGCCCTTCACGTACAGCTGGGGAATGGTCGGCCAGTTGCTGTAGTCCTTGATGCTCTGGCGAATCTCATCGTCTTCCAGAACGTTCACCGTGGTCATGGCTTTCGGGTCCACGCCGCAGGCCTTGAGGATCTGGATCGCGCGGCCCGAGAATCCGCACATCGGAAAATTCGCGTCGCCCTTCATGAACAACAGCACGTCGTTGTTCTTGACGAGTTGCTCGATGCGTTGCTGACCGTCACTCATGAAATACTCCTTTGCTCGCCGCTGGGGGCCCATAAAACGTTGGGGTCGATTATCCCCGTTCAAGCCACTGGCCGCCGCTGCAGCGTGGGATTCCCGCCAGGTCAGGCCGGCCGCCCAGGTCGTGGAACCCGGCTTCGGCCAACAGGGCCCGCACCGCCTCGGCCTGGTCATACCCGTGCTCCAGCAACAGCCATCCACCCGCAACCAGGTTGGCCGGTGCCTGGCCGATGATGGCACGCAGGTCGTCCAGGCCGTCCGGGCCGGCCACCAGTGCGACCTGGGGTTCGTGGACCAGTGCGGGGAGATGGCCGTCCGCAGCCCCAATATAGGGGGGGTTGCTGACGATCAGGTCGAACCGCTGTCCGATGCCGGTCAGCCAGGACGTCCTTCGAAACGTGATGTCCATGTTCAAGGCGCGGGCATTCGCCGCCGCCACTTCGAGCGCGCCGGCGCTGCTGTCGGTCGCCATGACCTGGGCATCCGGCCGCTCCCGCTTCAGGGCCAGCGCAATCGCGCCGCTGCCCGTGCCCAGGTCGACCACACGGGGCCGGGGACGATCGCGAAGGATCTCCAGAGCCCATTCGACCAGCGTTTCGGTTTCTGGCCGCGGCACAAGGACGCGCGAGTCCACTTTCAGGACCAGCCCGAAAAAATCCTTGCGGCCCGTGACGTAGGCCAGCGGTTCGCCGCTCGCCCGGCGCTCGCAGAGCCGCATGAACTCCTGGCTCGCCGCATCCGTAAGCAGGTCCGTGTCGTGCGCCAGCAGCCAGGCCCGCTCCTGCGGCGCGCGACCCAGCGTGTGCAGCAACAACAATTGGGCGTCCAGCCGGGCCAGCCCCAGGCCCGCCGCAGCCACCAGCGCATCGGCCCCGGTCAAAACCTGGCTCCGCCCATTTCCAGTTCTTCGAGCTGCTCGGCCTTGCGTGCCAGGAGCAGGCCATCGATCACCTCGTCCAGGTCGCCTTCCAGGATGAACTGCAGCTTGTACAGCGTCAGGTTAATGCGGTGATCGGTCAAACGGCCCTGCGGGAAGTTGTAGGTGCGGATCCGGTCGCTGCGGTCGCCGCTGCCGATCAGGCCCTTGCGCGTGGCGGCGTCCTTGGCGGCGCGCTCGGAGCGCTCCTTTTCCTTGATCCGGGCCGACAGCACCTGCAGGGCCTTGGCCTTGTTGCGATGCTGGGACCGGTCGTCCTGGCACTCGGCCACGATGCCGGTGGGGATGTGGGTGATGCGCACGGCCGAGTCGGTCTTGTTGACGTGCTGGCCGCCGGCACCGCTGGCGCGATAGGTGTCGATGCGCAGGTCGGCCGGATTGATCTGCACGGCCTGCGCCTCGTCCGGCTCGGGCAGCGCGGCCACGGTGCAGGCGCTGGTGTGGATGCGGCCCTGGGTTTCGGTGGCGGGCACGCGCTGTACCCGATGACCGCCCGACTCGAACTTGAGCTTGCCGTAGCTGCCCTCGCCCACGACGCGGATCACCACCTCTTTGTAGCCGCCCACTTCGCCGGGGCTTTCGCTCACGATCTCGGTGCGCCAGCCCTGGCGTTCGGCATAGCGGATGTACATGCGCAGCAAGTCGCCGGCAAACAGCGCCGATTCGTCGCCGCCGGTGCCGGCCCGGATTTCGATGAAGGTGTTGCGAACGTCGTCCGGGTCCTTGGGCAGCAGCAGCCGCTGCAAGTGGTCTTCCAGTTCGGGCAGTTCGGCCTCGATGGCGGCGATTTCCTCGCCGGCCATTTCGGCCATCTCGGGGTCTTCCTGCATTTCGCGGGCTTGGGCCAGGCCCGCCTCGCGCTGCCGGAACCGCTGGTACACGCCCGCCACCTCGCTCACTTCGGCGTGTTCACGCGTGAGCGCGCGGAACCGATCCATGTCGCTGACAACGTCCGGCTGCGAGAGGAAGAAGTCCAGCTCATTGAGGCGGACGGGATAGCGGTCGAGCTGCTGGCGGAGGAAGGGTTTCACTGCTGGTTCTAAATCGATATGCGGACTAATTTTTGAACGCAGAGGTCTCGCAGAGACCGCAGAGGAAAAGAACAAGAAAGGATTTCTCTGCGTCCTCTGCGCATTCTTCGCGCCCTCTGCGTTCAAAAGAGCGCAGGAACGCCAAGAGGCAGCGTCGCTAACGCTCTTTGCGCAGGAAGAAGTGCTGGATCGCCGAGCTGGCCCGCTCGCGGGCTTCGGCATCACCGGCGTGCAGCTCGGCCATCGCGCCGTGCAGCATCTTCTGGGTCAGCCCCTTGGACAGGGCCTCCAGCACGGCATCGACGTTCTCACCCTTGGCCAACAGCTTGCGTGCCCGGGCCAACTCCATCGCCCGCCATTCGTCGGCTTGCGCGTTGAGCTGCAGGATCAGCGGCACCGTGCCGCGCTTGTCCATCCAGTGCAGGAAACTCTGCACCCCCGCGTCGATGATCGCCTCGGCTTGCGCCACGGCCGCTTGGCGGTTGGCCTGGCCGGTCTGCACAACGCTCGCCAGGTCGTCCACGGTATAGAGATAGACGTCCTCGAGATCCTTGACCTCGGGTTCGATGTCGCGCGGCACCGCCAGGTCGACCATGAACATCGGCCGATGCTTGCGCGCCTTCAGGGCGCGTTCCACTGCACCCAGGCCGATGATCGGCAGTGTGCTGACCGTGCAACTGATCACGGCGTCGAATTCGTGCAGGCGTCCCGGCAGGTCTGCCAGGCGCATCACCTCGCCGCCGAAGCGCGCGGCCAGTCGCTCGCCGCGTTCCAGGGTACGGTTGGCGATGGCGATGCCCTTGGGGTTGCGCGCGGCAAAGTGGGTGGCTGCCAGTTCGACCATCTCACCCGCGCCTACGAACAGGATCCGGATCTTGCCCAGGTCCTCGAACAGCTGACTGGCCAGCCGCACCGCGGCCGCAGCCATGCTGATGGAATGGGCACCGATCTC
>JAAOZX010000336.1 GCA_012274225.1 Comamonadaceae bacterium
ACTGGCCGGCCGTCCGGGCTCGCGCCATGTGATCAAGGACCGGCTGGGCCGCGTCGTGGAGGACGTGGGCGAACAGGTGGCACCGGTCGACGGGCGTGACCTGCAACTGTCGATCGACAGCAAGGTGCAGTTCTTCGCCTACCAGAAGCTGCGCGATGCGGTGCAGGAAAACCGGGCCAAGGCCGGCAGCGTGGTGGTGCTGGACGCGGCCAGCGGCGAAGTGCTGGCATTGGCCAATTACCCGAGCTATTCGCCCGACCGGCGCCAGAACCTCAGCGGCGAGCAGCTGCGCAACCGCGCGCTCACCGACACGTTCGAGCCCGGCTCGACGATGAAGCCGTTCACCATCGGCTTGGCGCTCGAGACCGGGCTGGTCACGCCGCAGACCATGATCCAGACCGCACCGGGCTACGTCGTGATCGGCGGCATGAAGATTTCCGATTCGCACGCCCACGGCCTGTTGTCGGTGCAGCAGGTGATCCAGAAGTCCAGCAACATCGGCACGCTGAAGATCGCACTGCAGATGCGGGCGCGCGACATGTGGGAGCTGTTCACCGAAGCCGGTTTCGGCCAGAAGCCGCACATCACTTTCCCGGGCGCGGTGAGCGGCCGGCTGCGTCCCTACAAGACCTGGAAGCCGATCGAGCAGGCGACCATGTCCTATGGCTACGGCCTTTCGGCGTCGCTGTTCCAGATGGCCCGCTCCTACACGGTGTTCGCGCACGACGGGCAGATCATTCCCGCGACCCTGCTCAAGACCAACGGGCCGGCCGTCGGCGCGCGGGTGTTCTCGCCCAGGACCGTGGCCGAAGTCCGCACCATGTTGCAGATGGCCGCGGGCCCGGGCGGCACCGGCCCCAAGGCGCAGACGCTGGGCTATTCGGTGGGCGGCAAGTCGGGCACGGCGTACAAGCAGGTGGGCAAGGGCTACGCCACCAACAAGTACCGTTCCTGGTTCGTCGGCATTGCCCCGATCGACAAGCCGCGCATCGTCGTCGCCGTGATGCTCGACGAGCCGTCCGCCGGAAAGTACTTCGGTGGCGACGTCGCGGCGCCGGTGTTCAGCGCGACCGTGCAGCAGACCCTGCGCTTGCTGGGGGTTCAGCCCGACATGAGCGTCAAGCCGCAGATCGTGGTGGACAGTGTGGAGGAGTCGTTCTGATGCTCGAACTCCACAGTCCCGGCGAGGCTGCGCAGTGGCTGCACGGCCGCGTCACCGGCACGCTGCAGTGCGACAGCCGCAAGGTCGCCGCCGGCGACGGGTTCATCGCATGGCCGGGAGCGGCCACCGACGGCCGCCGCCATGTCCATGCGGTGTTGGCGCAGGGCGGCGGCGCCTGCCTGGTGGAGCGCGACGGGGTGGAGGCCTTTGGCTTCGACCAGCCGGCCATCGCGGCTTATCCTCAGCTCAAAGCCGCGTGCGGACCGATAGCTGCCGCTTATTTCGGAGCGCCCAGCGAGCGGCTGGACGTGCTGGCCGTCACCGGCACCAACGGCAAGACCTCGACCGCCTGGTGGCTGGCCCAGGCCCTGTCGAACGTTGGCCCGCACGCCAGCGGCCAAGGCCGCGTCGCTGCTCCCCGAGGGGGCCCTCGCGCCTCGGGGCGGCCCGGTGGCGCTCAATCTGCAACGAAGGAGAACTCGCCCTGGGCCTGCGGACTGATTGGCACGCTGGGCACCGGCCGTCCACCGGTCGTGGAGTTCACCGGCCTCACCACGCCCGACCCGGTATTGCTGCAGGGCCAGTTCCGCCGCTTCCTGGAACAAGGCCTGAAGGCCTGCGCCATCGAGGCCTCCTCGGTGGGCATTGTCGAGCGCCGCCTGGACGGGACGCACATCCGGGTGGCGGTCTTCACCAATTTCACCCAGGACCACCTGGACTATCACGGCAGCATGGAGGCCTACTGGGAGGCCAAGGCGCAGCTGTTCCGCTGGCCCGGCCTGCGCGCGGCCGTCGTCAACGTCGACGACAAGAAGGGCCATGAGTTGGCGCGGGCGCTGCAAGGCAGCGGGCTGGACCTGTGGACCGTGTCGTGCGAACAGGCGGCACGGCTGGCCGCGCAAGACATCCGCTACGACGCGCAGGGCCTGCGCTTCACGGTGTGCGAGGGCGCGCAGCGCCACGAATTGGCCACCCGCTTGATCGGCCAGTACAACGTCGCCAATCTGCTGGGTGTAATCGGAGCGATGCGCGCAGTGGGCGTGGTGCTCGCCGAGGCCGTTGCGGCCTGCCGCGCCTTGTCGCCGGTGCCGGGGCGCATGGACCGGCTGAGCGCCCCCGGCAAGCCATTGGTGGCGGTCGATTACGCCCATACGCCGGACGCGTTGGACAAGGCCCTGCTGGCATTGCGGCCGCTGGCCCGGCAGCGCGGCGGCAAGCTGTGGTGTGTGTTCGGTTGCGGCGGCGAACGCGACGCCACCAAGCGTCCGTTGATGGCGGCGGTGGCCGAGAAGAATGCCGATCGCGTGGTGGTGACCAGCGATAACCCGCGCGGCGAAAAGCCCGAGAACATCATCAGCCAGATCCTGCTGGGACTTTCGCACCACGAATGCGTGCAGGTCCAGGCCGACCGCGCGCTGGCCATCGCCGAAACCATCGCGGCGGCGGCGGCCCGGGACGTGGTGCTGCTGGCGGGCAAGGGGCATGAGGATTACCAGGAGATCGCCGGCGCCAAGCAGCCGTTCTCCGACAAGGTCCATGCGCAGGCCGCGCTGGACGCGAGGGCTGCGGCATGAGCGCAATGTTCACGCTGGACGAGGCCCTGGCCTGGATCCCGGGCGGCGCGCTCGTGGGCGACGGTGCGGTGGCGGTGCAGCGCGTGCACAGCGACACCCGCACGCTGCAGCCGGGCGACCTGTTCGTGGCACTGAAGGGCGAGCGTTTCGACGCCAACGATCTGTTGGGAGAGGCGCAAGCCAAGGGCGCGGTGGCCGCGATCGCCCATCGCGGGCGACTGCCGGCGGGGTTTCCCGGAATCGAGGTCGACGACAGCAAGCGGGCGCTCGGCTCGTTGGCCGCGGGGTGGCGCGCCGAGTTCGGCCTGCCGCTCATTGCGGTGACCGGCAGCAACGGCAAGACCACCGTGACGCAGATGATCGCTTCCATCCTGCGCGCCTGGCGCCCCGATGCGACGCTGGCCACGCAAGGCAACCTGAACAACGACATCGGGCTGCCGCTGCAACTGCTGAGGTTGCGCGCCGAACACCGCGTCGCCGTCCTGGAACTGGGCATGAACCATCCGGGCGAGATCGCCTACCTGGCCGGCATCGCCAGGCCCACGGTGGCGCTGGTGAACAACGCCCAGCGCGAGCACCAGGAATTCATGGCCAGCGTGGCCGCGGTGGCGCGCGAGAACGGGTCGGTGCTCGCCGCCCTGCGGATCAGCGGCGTGGCCGTGTTCCCCGCGGACGACGAGTTCACTCCGCTCTGGCAGGAACTGGCCTGGGCGCGCACCTGCATGACTTTCGGCGGCGAAGACGCCGACATCGTTTTGGCCGGGTCTGAATGGCAAGACGGGCATTGGCAGGTGAGCGTGAAAACGCCCGCTGGTCCGCTGGCCTATCGACTCCATATCGCCGGCCGCCATAACGTGCGCAACTCCCAGGCCGCCGTGGCTTGCGCATTGGTCGTCGGCGCACCCATGGGCGCCATCGCGCAAGGCCTGTCGGCTTTCGAACCGGTCAAGGGCCGCTCGCGAACCCTGGCGCTGACGCAGGGCGGACGCACCATCACCGTGATCGACGACACCTACAACGCCAACCCCGATTCGGTCCGCGCGGCAATCGACGGGCTGGCCGAATTGCCCGGTCCGCGCCTGCTGGTGCTGGGCGACATGGGAGAAGTGGGCGATCAAGGCCCGCAGTTCCACGCCGAAGTCGGAGAGCACGCCCGCTCGCGCGGCATCGAGCAGTTGCTGACTCTGGGCGCGCAGTCGAAAGCCATGAAGGGCCGGCACTTCGAGGACGTGGACTCTCTGACGCAGGCGGTGCTGGCCGAATTGCCGAAGGCCGCCAGCGTCCTGGTCAAGGGCTCGCGCTTCATGCGCATGGAACGCGTGGTCGAGGCCATCACGGCGCAGGCCGCGCCCGGCGGGGAGAGCCAGAATGCTGCTTAGCCTCGCCGGCTGGTTGCAGACGTTCGGGCCCGAGTTCGGCTTCCTGCGTGTGTTCCAGTACATCACCTTCCGCGCCGTGATGGCGGCAATGACTTCGCTATTGATCGGGCTGATGGCCGGCCCGGCCGTCATCCGCCGTCTCACGGCGCTGAAGATCGGCCAGCCGGTGCGCGGCTACGGCATGGAGTCGCACCTGAGCAAGAGCGGCACACCGACCATGGGCGGGGTGCTGGTGCTGCTGTCGATCGCCGTCTCGACGCTGTTGTGGTTCGACCTCACCAATCGATTCGTCTGGATCGTGCTGGCGGTGACGTTGGGGTTCGGCGCCATCGGCTGGGTGGACGACTGGCGCAAGGTGGTGCGCAAGGACCCGGAGGGAATGCGTTCGCGCGAGAAGTACTTCTGGCAATCCGTGATCGGGCTGCTGGCGGCGCTGTACCTGGTCTTCAGCATTTCGGAAAGCTCCAACCTGCGGGTGCTCCAGCTGGCCTATACCTGGGTCAAGTCGGGCTTCGACGTGAACCTGCCGCCCAAGGCGGGCCTGTTGCTGCCCTTCTTCAAGGAAGTGAGTTATCCGCTGGGCGTCTTCGGCTTCGTGATCCTCACCTACCTGGTCATCGTGGGCGCCAGCAACGCGGTGAACCTCACCGACGGACTGGACGGCCTCGCGATCATGCCGGTGGTGATGGTGGGCTCGGCACTGGGGGTGTTCGCCTACGTCACCGGCAGTGCGGTGTATTCCAAGTACCTGTTCTTCCCGCACATCCCGGGCGCCGGCGAATTGCTGATCTTCTGCTCGGCGCTGGCCGGCGCCGGCCTCGCCTTCCTCTGGTTCAACACCTATCCGGCGCAGGTCTTCATGGGCGACGTGGGCGCGCTGGCACTGGGCGGCGCGCTCGGCACCATCGCCGTGATCGTGCGCCAGGAAGTCGTGCTGGCCATCATGGGCGGCATCTTCGTGGTGGAAGCCCTGTCGGTGATGGCGCAGGTGCTGTACTTCAAGTACACGCGCCGCAAGTACGGTACCGGCCGGCGCATCCTGAAGATGGCGCCACTGCACCATCACTTCGAGAAGAGCGGCTGGAAGGAGACACAGGTGGTGGTGCGCTTCTGGATCGTCACGATGCTGCTCTGCCTGGTCGGCCTGTCGACCCTGAAACTGAGGTAGCCGTGTCCGCGCTGATAGACCAACCCGTCCTCGTTCTCGGCCTCGGCGCATCCGGGCTGGCGATGGCGCGCTGGTGCGTGCGCGAAGGAGCGCAGGTGACGGTGGCCGATACCCGGGAGTCGCCGCCGCAACTGCAGGCGCTGCGCGAGCAACTGCCACAGGCCCGCTTCGTCGGCGGGCCCTTCGATCACGCGCTGCTCGAGGGCGGGGTTCAGCTGGTGTTGCGCAGCCCGGGGCTCTCGCCCGAGCAGGCGGCGCCGGTGCTGGGGCCCGCGCGCGAACGCGGCATTGCCGTGGGCGGCGAATTGAGCCTGTTCGCCACCGCCCTGGCCGGCCTGAAGTCGCGCGAGGCCTATGCGCCGATCGTGCTCGCCGTCACCGGGACCAATGGCAAGACCACGGTGACGGCGCTGGCCGGTCAGCTGGTGGAGCGCGCCGGCAAGACCGTGGCGGTAGCGGGGAACATCGGGCCGACGCTGCTGGACACGCTGGGCGAGAAGATCGCTGCAGGCGTGCTGCCGCAGGTCTGGGTGATCGAGCTGTCGAGTTTTCAGCTGGAGGCCGCCGGCGACTTCGAGCCCACCGCCGCCGCCGTGTTGAACGTAACCCAGGATCACCTGGATTGGCACGGGACGATGGACGCCTACGCCGCGGCCAAGGCCCGCGTCTTCGGCAAGGGCGCCCTCATGATCCTGAACCGCGAAGACCCGCGGGTGATGCAGATGCTGCCCCCGCCGGTGCGGCTCAAGGGCGGCCGCATGGAACAGCGAGCGTTCGTCTGCTTCGGCGCCGATATGCCGCGGCGCCCCGGCGATTTCGGCATCGAGGTCGTGAACGGAATGGCCTGGCTGGTGCGCGCAATCGAGGCCGACGAGACCCGGAAGAAGCACAAGGACGCGCAAGAGGAACTGTTCATCCAGCGGCTGATGCCGGCGGACGCGCTGCGCATCCGCGGGCGCCACAACGCCGTCAACGCGCTGGCTGCGCTGGCCCTGGCGGCGACCGCCGGCTGCGCGCTGGGGCCCATGCTCTACGGATTGCGCGAGTACCGCGGCGAGCCGCACCGGGTCGAGTCGGTGGGTATCGTCAATGGCATCGAGTATTTCGACGACAGCAAGGGCACCAACGTGGGCGCCACGGTCGCCGCCCTGCAGGGGCTGGGCGCCGAGCGGCAGCTGGTGGTGATCCTCGGTGGCGAGGGCAAGGGCCAGGACTTCGCGCCGCTGGCGGCGCCGGTGACGCGCCATGCGCGCGCGGCGGTGCTGATCGGCCGCGACGGCCCGCTGATCCGCGCCGTCCTGGAATCCACCGGCGTGCCGCTGCTGGACGCCGATTCGATGGAGCAGGCGGTGGCGCTGGCAACCCAGCGCGCCCATGCCGGCGATGCGGTGCTGATGTCGCCCGCCTGCGCCAGCTTTGACATGTTCAGGAACTATCCGCATCGCGCCGAGGTGTTCCGCGCCGCGGTGCAGCGCGTCGCCGACGAAGCCGGAATCACGCTGGAGGCGACAGCATGAACGCGCTGGGCCAACGCCTGGTTGGCTGGTTCGCCGGCTCGCCCCGCACCGCTGCGGCCGTTCCGGTGCGCGCCGCCGGCTTCAGCCGCTCGGACGCCCCGTCGCGCGTGCAGGGGTTCGACCAGGCGCTGCTGTGGGTGACGGTCGCGCTGCTCGCTTTCGGTCTGGTGATGGTGTACTCGGCATCGGTCGCCATGCCCGACAACCCGAAGTTCGCGCGCTACAGCCATGACCATTTCCTGGTGCGCCATGCCGCATTCATCGCGCTGGCCTTCATCGTCTCGGTGTTCACCTTCCAGGTGCCGGTGGCGACCTGGGAGAAAGTGGCGCCCTGGCTGTTCGTCGCATCGTTGCTGCTGCTGATCGCGGTGCTGATCCCGGTTCTGGGCAAGGGCGTCAACGGCGCCCGGCGCTGGCTGGTCCTGGGCTTCATGAGCTTCCAGCCATCCGAACTGGCGAAATTCTCGGTGCTGCTGTATGCGGCCAATTACATGGTGCGCAAGATGGACGTCAAGGAACGGTTCTTCCGCGCCGTGCTGCCGATGGCCGCCGCGGTGGCGGTGGTGGGGGTGTTGCTGCTGGCCGAGCCGGACATGGGCGCCTTCATGGTGATCGCGGTGATCGCGATGGGCATCCTGTTCCTGGGGGGGGTGAATGCCCGCATGTTCTTCCTGATTGCCGCCGTGATGACCGTGGCCTTCGTGCTGATGATCGCCCTGTCGGACTGGCGGCGCGAGCGCATCTTCGCCTACCTCGACCCCTGGGGCGACAAGTACTCCATGGGCAAGGGCTATCAGCTGTCGCATTCGCTGATCGCCATCGGCCGTGGCGAGATCTTCGGAGTGGGCCTCGGCGGAAGCGTCGAGAAGCTCCATTGGCTGCCCGAGGCCCACACCGATTTCCTGCTGGCCGTGATCGGCGAGGAATTCGGGCTGGTCGGCGTGATCGCGGTGATCCTGCCGTTCTTGTGGATGACCCGGCGCATCATGTTGATCGGCCGCCAATCCATCGCGCTGGACCGCGTGTTCGCCGGCCTGGTGGCGCAGGGCGTGGGCATCTGGATCGGTTTCCAGGCGTTCATCAACATGGGCGTGAACCTGGGCGCGCTGCCGACCAAGGGGCTCACCTTGCCGCTGATGAGTTATGGCGGCTCGGCCATCCTGATGAACCTGATCGCGATCACGGTGGTGCTGCGGATCGACTACGAGAACAAAGCCATGATGCGCGGAGGCCGCTTATGAGCGCGCCCGGCACCCTGAGCAAGTGCGCCCTCGTGATGGCAGGCGGCACGGGCGGGCACATTTTCCCTGGCCTTGCTGTTGCCGAGGCGCTGCGCGAACGCGCGTGGCGGGTGCACTGGCTGGGCGGACCGGGCAGCATGGAGAGCCAGTTGGTGCCGCCGCGCGGATTCGACTTTGAAACCATCGAATTTTCCGGCGTGCGCGGCAAGGGCCTGAAGACGCTGCTGCTGCTGCCGCTGCGGCTGCTCAAGGCCTTCTGGCAGGCGATCCGGGTGGTGCGCCGCGTGCAGCCCGACGTCGTGGTCGGCCTGGGGGGCTACATCACGTTTCCGGCCGGCATGATGAGCGTGTTGCTGGGCAAGCCCCTGGTGCTGCACGAGCAGAACTCGGTGGCGGGCATGGCCAACCGCGTCCTGGCGGGCGTGGCAGACCGGGTGTTCTCGGCCTTCCCCCATGTGTTGAAAAAGGCGGCCTGGGTCGGCAATCCGCTGCGCGCAGGGTTCCTGCGCCAGAGCGGGCCGGCCGAGCGGCTGGGTTCGCGCACCGGGCCGTTGCGTCTGCTGGTGGTCGGCGGCAGCCTGGGCGCCAAGGCCCTCAACGACGCCGTGCCGAAAGCATTGGCCCTGATACCCGCCGACCGGCGGCCCGTCGTGCTGCACCAGAGCGGCGCCAGGCAGATCGACGAACTGCGCGCCAACTATGCCGCCGCCGGGGTCGCGGCGGAACTGACGCCCTTCATCGATGACACGGCCCAGGCCTATGCGCAGGCCGACCTGATCGTCTGCCGGGCCGGGGCCAGCACGGTGACCGAAATCGCAGCGGTGGGCGCGGCGGCGGTGTTCGTGCCGTTTCCGTTTGCCGTGGACGACCACCAGACCACCAACGCGCGCTTTCTGGTGGATCAGGGCGGCGGTTGGCTGGTGCAGCAGCGCGACCTGAGTCCCGAGTGGCTGGCCCAGCTGATCCAGAACACCTCGCGCGAGGAGTTGGTGCGCCGCGCCCTGGCCGCCAAGCGGATGGAAAAGACCAACGCCACCGACGAGATGGTCGCAGCCTGCGAGGAGCTGGCAAGAAAATGAAACACGCCGTCAAGCACATTCATTTCGTCGGCGTGGGCGGCTCGGGCATGTCCGGCATCGCCGAAGTCCTGCGCAACCAGGGCTACCTGATTTCCGGCTCGGACCTGCACGACAGCCCGACGTTGCGCCGTCTCGAAGCGCTGGGCATCAAGACCTGCGTCGGTCACGCGGCCGGGAACGTGATCGGCGCCGACGCAGTGGTCACCTCCACCGCGGTGCAGGCCGACAATCCCGAGGTGCTCGCGGCGCGCGAACGCAAGATCCCGGTGGTGCCGCGGGCCATGATGCTGGCCGAGTTGATGCGGCTGCAACAGGGCATCGCCATCGCCGGCACCCACGGCAAGACCACCACCACCAGCCTGGTCGCGAGCGTGCTGGCCGGGGGCGGGTTGGACCCCACCTTCGTCATCGGCGGGCGCCTGAACAGCGCCGGCGCCAACGCCAAGCTCGGCAGCGGCGACTACATCGTGGTCGAGGCGGATGAATCCGACGCCTCGTTCCTGAACCTGATGCCGGTCATGGCCGTGGTGACCAATATCGATGCCGACCACATGGAGACCTACGGGCACGACTTCAAGCGGCTGCAGCAGGCCTTTCTCGATTTCCTGCACCGCATGCCCTTTTACGGCACCGCCATCCTCTGCACCGACGACGCGGCCATCCGCGAGATCGTGCCCGATGTCCAGTGCCCTATCACCAGCTACGGGTTGGGTGAAGACGCGCAGGTGCGGGCCATCAACGTCCGCGCCGACGGCGGCCAGATGCTGTTCACCGTGCAGCGGCGCAACGGCGTGACGCTGCCGGACCTGGACGTGGTGCTCAACCTGGCGGGCGTGCACAACGTGCTCAATGCACTGGCGGCCATCGCCGTCGCGGTGGAACTCAGCATTCCGGACGACAAGGTGCTCAAGGCGCTGGCCGGCTTCACGGGCGTGGGACGGCGCTTCCAGCGCTATCCCGACGTGCCGGTGCGCAGCGAGAACGGCGACGGCCGCTTCGCACTGATCGAGGACTATGGCCACCACCCGGTGGAGATCGCCGCCACGCTGGCGGCCGCGCGCGGCGCGTTTCCCGGCCGGCGCCTGGTGCTGGCATTCCAGCCGCACCGCTACACCCGCACCCGCGACTGCTTCGAGGATTTCGTCAAGGTGACCGGCCAGGCCGATGTGGTGCTGCTGGCCGAGGTGTACCCGGCCGGCGAGCCGCCCATCGTGGCGGCCGACGGGCGTTCCCTCGCTCGCGCCGTGCGGGTGGCCGGGAAGGTCGAACCGATCTTCGTGGATGACATCGATGCGATGCCCCAGGCCATCCTGGAGATGGCGCGCGACGGCGACGTGGTGATGTGCATGGGGGCCGGATCGATCGGCGGCGTGCCGGCGAAGCTGGTGGAGTTGGGAGGTGCCGGATGAACTACCGCAGAGTTCAACCCGTGAGCGCCGCCGGGCCGTCCCAAGGCGCGAGGGCCCCCCTGGGGGGCAGCGCAGCGGCACCAGCCGCAAGCGTGGGGGCTCACAGTTTCGGGAAAGTGGCGGTCCTCATGGGCGGGCATTCGGCCGAGCGCGAGGTGTCGCTGATGTCCGGCAGCGGCGTGCTGAAGGCCCTGCAGGCCAAGGGCGTCGACGCGCACGCGTTCGATCCGGCCGAACGGGACCTGTCGGAACTCAAGCGCAAGGGCTTCAAGCGCTGCTTCATCGCCTTGCACGGCCGCTTCGGCGAGGACGGCACCGTACAGGGCGCGCTGGAAATGCTGGGCATTCCCTACACCGGCTCGGGCGTGATGGCTTCGAGCATGTCGATCGACAAGGTGATGACCAAGCGGGTGTGGCTGTCCGAGGGACTGCCGACGCCGCGCTATCGCCTGCTGCACCGCGGGCTGTACACCCACGAGCAGGTGCGCACCATCCCCGATGACCTGGGGCTGCCCCTGATCGTCAAGCCCGCCCGCGAAGGCTCGTCCATCGGCGTGGCCAAGGTGCAGGGCTATTCGGAGATGGCCCAGGCCGTGGAGCAGGCGGCGGCACTGGACGCGGACGTTCTGTGCGAGCAGTTCGTGAGCGGCGACGAGGTCACCTGCCCGGTGCTGGGAACCGGCGATTCGGCGCGGGCCCTGCCGGTCATCCGCATCGTGGCGCCGGAAGGCAACTACGACTACCAGAACAAGTATTTCACCGACGACACCAAGTACCTGGTGCCCAGTGGCTTGCCTGAGGGAGAGGAGCAGGTGATCCAGGACATCGTGCTGAAGGCCTATCGCGTGCTCGGCTGCCGGGGATGGGGCCGCCTGGACGTGATGATCGACGGGGCGACGCGCCAGCCGTCCCTGCTGGAAATCAACACGTCGCCGGGCATGACCGGCCATTCGCTGGTGCCGATGTCGGCCCGCGCGGCGGGCATCAGCTACGAGGACCTGTGCTACCAGCTGCTGGCCTCGGCGGCGCTGGACCAGGAGCAGGGGGTGCGGAAGAAATGAGCAGCTCCTCGCCCATGCCGTTCGACGTGAGGCTGATGAACCTCGCGGCCACGGCGCTGTTCTCGGCCTTCTTCGCCGCGCTGCTGGCGGCGGGCGTGTGGTCGGCGCTGCGCAATCCGGTCTTCGCCATCGCCGGCATCACGGTGCAGGGCGACGTGACGCACAACAGCGTCGCGACGCTGCGGGCCAACGTGGCGCCGCGCCTTGCGGGCAACTTCTTCACCGTCAACCTGGACGGCGCGCGCGAGGCCTTCGAGTCAGTGCCCTGGGTGCGCAGGGCCGTGGTTCGGCGCGAATTCCCCAACCGCTTGCGGGTGCGGCTCGAGGAGCACCGGGCGGTGGCCTTGTGGGGCGAAGACAGTGATGCGCGTCTGGTCGACAACTTCGGCGATGTGTTCGAGGCCAATGCCGGCGACGTCGAGGCGGAAGGGTTGCCGCGGCTGGCCGGACCGGACGACCAATCGGCCCAGGTGCTGGCGATGTACCAGACGCTGAAGCCGATGTTCGAGCCGCTGGACCTGCCCATTGACAGGCTGGCCGTGACGGCGCGGGGCAGCTGGCAGCTGGCGCTGGACAACGGCGCCGCGGTGGAGTTGGGCCGCGGGACGCCCGACGAGGTTACGGCCCGCGCGCAGCGCTTCGTGCAAACCCTGAACCAGGTCGCCTCGCGCTACGGCAGGCGGCCGGAAGCGCTGGTATCGGCCGACCTGCGGCACGGCGACGGCTACGCGGTGCGGCTGCGGGGTGTCAGCACCACGGCCGACGCGCCGAAGAAATAGAACGAAAGAGGACGGCAGCACATGGCAAAAGAATACAAGGACCTCGTGGTGGGACTGGACATCGGCACCGCCAAGGTCATGGTGGTGGTGGCCGAGGTCATGCCCGGCGGCGAGCTCAAGCTCGCGGGCCTGGGCATCGCCGCGTCCAACGGGCTCAAGCGCGGCGTGGTCGTGAATATCGATGCCACGGTGCAGAGCATCCAGCAGGCCCTGAAGGAGGCCGAGCTGATGGCCGACTGCAAGATCACGCGGGTTTACACCGGCATCACCGGCAGCCACATCCGCGGCATCAATTCCAGTGGCATGGTCGCGGTGAAAGACAAGGAAGTGACGGCTGCCGATGTGGCGCGGGTGGTCGAGACGGCGCGTGCCATCAACATCTCCACCGACCAGCGGCTGCTGCTGGTGGAGCCGCAGGAATTCGTGATCGACGGGCAGGACGTGAAAGAGCCGATCGGCATGAGCGGCATCCGGCTGGAGGCCAAGGTGCACATCGTCACCGGCGCCCAGAGCGCGGCCGAGAACATCATCAAGTGCGTGCGCCGCTGCGGCCTGGAAGTGGAGCACCTGCTGCTCAATCCCCTGGCTTCCAGCCTGGCGGTGCTGACCGACGACGAAAAGGAACTGGGTGTGGCGATGGTGGACATCGGCGCCGGCACCACCGACGTGGCGATCTTCACCAACGGCGCCATTCGCCACACGGCGGTCATCCCGATCGCCGGCGACCTGATCACCAGCGATATCGCGATGGCGCTGCGCACGCCGACCAAGGACGCCGAGGACATCAAGGTGGAAAGCGGCTATGCCAAGCAACTGCTGGCCGACCCGGAGCAGCAGGTCGAGGTGCCGGGCCTGGGCGACCGCGGGCCGCGGATGCTCTCCAAACAGGCCCTGGCCGGCGTGATCGAGCCGCGGGTGGAAGAGATCTTCTCGCTGGTGCAGCAGGTCGTGCGCGAATCGGGTTACGAGGAGGTGCTGTCCTCGGGAATCGTGATCACCGGCGGCAGCGCAGTGATGCCCGGCATGGTGGAGCTGGGCGAGGACATCTTCCTGAAGCCGGTGCGGCGGGGCGTTCCCAAGTACCGCGGGGCGCTGTCGGACATGGTCTCGCAGGCGCGCGCCGCCACCGTCATGGGCCTGCTCGAAGAAGCGCGGCTGGCGCGGCTGCGCGGCTTCAAGGTGGCGCAGAAGAACGGATCGATGAAAACGGCTTTCGGCCGCTTCCGCGACTTCATCGTGGGG
>JAAOZX010000337.1 GCA_012274225.1 Comamonadaceae bacterium
CACCTTCACTTTCAACCCTCGCGCGACCAGTTCGGGGACGAGGACCTCACCCGGCTTCACCAGGGCGCCCGATGGCTTTCCACCGACCAGGCGTCCGGGCAGCAGGGGCGTGGTGGCGGCTTCCTTCACCGGGTCGACACTGTTGATGCGCACACTGGTCGTTTCGGTGAAATTGCTGAACATGGCGCCCAGCTTGACCCGCGGCGAGTAGGCTTCCACAGCGTCCATGCCCTTGAGAACCTGCTCCACCTTGTCGACCATCTGGGGCCGCATGTTCAGGTTCAGCGGCAGGCTGTCGATCGACGCGACATAGCCTTTGCGGTGCACCTGCAGATGGCCCAGCATCGAATCGGTGAACTGCCCGATCATGATGCTCTTGAACGAGCCGGTGGTGGCCACGAACAACAGCACCGCCACGATCCCGAGCGTGATCAGCGCCGAGGTGAGGAAGGAGCGCCGGCCGAAGCGCGCCAGGCTGCGCGCCGCGATCTTCAGGACCTTAAACATGGAGGGCCACCTTTCTCTGCGGCTGCGACTGCTGTTGAATCCGGCCGTCCTCGAGCTCGAAGATGACCTCCGCCTCGGACATGATCTTGGGATCGTGGGTCGAGAAGACGAAGGTGGTCCCGAGCTCGTCACGCATCTTCTTCATCAGCTCGATGATGCGCAACGCAGTGTCGTGATCGAGGTTGGCCGTCGGCTCGTCGGCCAGTACCAGCTGCGCGTTGGTCGCCAGCGCCCGCGCCACCGCCACGCGCTGCTTCTGGCCGCCAGAGATCTGGTCGGGGCGCTGGCGCGCCTGCTGGCTCATGCCCACGGCTTCGAGCAGCCGTTCGACCTGCTGGCGCCGCTTCTTCTCGGGCCAGTCCTGCACCATGATCAGGGGGTACTCGACGTTCTCGTAGACCGTGAGCACCGGAATCAGGTTGAAGTTCTGAAAGATGAAGCCGACGTGCTGGCCGCGGAAGTCGGCGGCGGCCCGGCGGTCCAGTTTGCCGATATCGGTGCCAAGCACGGTGAGCGTTCCGCTGGTTGGGTGATCGAGGCAGCCGATCATGTTCAGCAGCGTGCTCTTGCCGCTACCCGAAGGACCGACGAAGGCGACGAAGGACTTGGGCTCAACCGTGAAGTCGACGCCCTTGATCGCCAGCACCTCGACTTCGCCGGCGCGATAGGTCTTGACGAGATGATCGGCGCGGATCAAGGGCGCGGGCAATGCGAGCTGATCGTGCGTGGCTGGCGCGTTCATTTCTGCTCCAGGGCTGCGTGCGCCGCAACTGTGGCGGTGCCAGTGCTGGCGACCAATTTGAGAAACGGTTTCATCGAACTATCTCCATGGAGAAGCTGTTAACACATCGACTTTGAGCGCATGCCTCTATGCGGTATTGACGCAACTCAGTGAATTACGGGCGGATGCTTGACGCGAGGCGCTGATTTGTATCGCAGCATTGCGTCCGGCGTCCTTGTTACTCTGGGTCGTGTTTGCCTTGAGTCAGGCCGCGCGGTCGCGCGTGCGGCGGTGAAAAAAGTGCGCCGCGATCATGAACGACAGGCTGAAGCCGGCGAGTGCCAGAACATCCATCGCCACGGAAAAGTACGCGGTACCACCGAAGCCGACCCGGATCAGGTCAGCGCAGTAAGACAGCGGCGACAGCGGTGACAGCCATTGACCCCATTGGGGCATCTGCGCGTGCGGCACGAACACGCCGCTAACGAAGATCAATGGCAGGCGCACCAGGTTCGACAGCATCATCACCTGCGAGGGGGTGTCGGTCGCGGGTGCAGCCATCAGCACGCCGAGCGATGAAAACGCCGTCGCGCCCAGCAGCCAGCCGCCCAGCAGCGGCAGCGGGGCGCTTACCCGGGCCGCCGTCAGCAATAACGCCGCCATTACCGGCAACATGGCCAGCAGCGCGCCGAAGGCTGCGCCGGCGCCCACGTCGCCCGCAAGAATCGCCGACAGCGATGCCGGCGAAGTCACCAGCCGCTCGAAAGTGCGTGCCTGCCGCTCCCATGGCGTGACCAGAGGTCCGACCGCCGAGGCGGTGAAGAACAGTGCCATCGCTGCGATGCCCGGCACCATCACTTCGACTGGCGCGTCGTGTCCGGCGGCAAACGAGAGATAGAAGAACAGCGGGAAAACGATCCCGAATGTGACGACCGGTCCCTTCAGGTAGTACACGCGAGCGTTCTTCTTCGCGATGACCCAGGCGCAGCGAGCCTGACGCAAGAATTCGGACGTCGCGCCCTCCGCTGGCGCATCGAGAGCCACGGAGCCGGGGGCAGTTTCATGGATGGGCATGAGCCGCTCCGGTGATCGATACGAACACTTCTTCCAAGGTGGGCGCAACGGTGCTCAGACTCTGAAGGCCAAGTCCGAGCGCGGCCGTGCGAATGGCGATCTGCTGGGCCACCGCGCCGGGTTCGGGACTGAACACGCGCCATCCATCCACCAGCATCTCAACCTCCATATTTGGCGCAGGCAGGACGTCGGCTGGCGTTGGGCTCGGACCGGTGAATTTGACAACCACAGATCGTCGGGCATCGACCCGACCGCGCAGCGCCGCCGGCGTGTCAATGGCCGCCAGCCTCCCCCGATCGATGATGGCCACGCGGTGGCACAGTTGGTCCGCCTCGTCCATGTTGTGGGTGGTCAGGAAGACCGTCATTCCTCGCTCGCGGTTCATTCGCGAAATGACCTCGCGAATCATTCGCGTGCTGGCCACATCGAGCCCGGAGGTGGGCTCGTCCAGGAACAGGATCTGCGGAGCGCTGACCAGGGCCATGCACAGCATCAGCCGCTGGCGCAGGCCTTTGGATAGTTCGCGGCCCTTTTGCCCCGCTCGCTCCGTCAGGTCGAAGGTGTGCAGCAGTTCTGTGCTGCTGCGCTCGCGTTGCGGCTTGGCGACACCATGCAGTTCGGCCATCAGGAGCACGTTCTGGCGCACAGTGAGGTCGGCATACACATTGGCTTCCTCGGGCACCACGCCGATATGACGACGCGCCGCGCTGGGGGACTTCACGACGTCGAAGCCGGCCACGATGGCCCGCCCTTGAGTGGGTGCGAGGTAGCCGGTGAGCATGCGCGCCGTGGTGCTCTTGCCCGCGCCGTTGGGGCCGAGGAAGCCGAATACCTCGCCACGAGCGACGCTGAAACTCACACGGTCGACCGCCACGCGCGCCTCGAAACGGCGCGTCAGTTCTTTGGCGATTAAGGCAGGCTCACCTTTGGCTCTGTCACGGGGGGGCGTTGTAGTCATTGGCAGGGCCCTGAGGCCCCATGTTCAGCCTATGCGGTAGGGGTCGGACGTCGTTGAGGGATATCAAGATCCAGCCTTCGACCGGGCCTGGCTCGTGTCAGCGGGTATGAGTGTCCCGCGCTTTCAGCGCTGCCTCTACGTCCGCCGCAGACCAAGTGCCTTTCACGCCGGGCGGTGTTCCCGGACCGGCCGGAAAGCTGACGAACTCGACCGTGCTGCCGTCAGCGCGCTTGTGCCGGTATTGACCGTCGATCAGGATGACGACCGGGATATGGCCCTTCAAGCCCACAGCCTGCAAGCGGCGCTCAGCTTGCGGCGTCTCCATGTCGATCTCGACCACGCGGACATTCGTGCCCTGGCGGGCGAGCGAATCACGCAGCGGCTTGAGCGCGGATTGCACCGGCGGATGCGCGTAGGCGATCACCTCCACAACAGGCGCCGCGGCCCAGGCGGCGATGTGTCCGATGGACAGGCACGAGGCTGCGACGGCAACCAGCAAACGTCGATGTGCAAGGCTGATCATGTTGATGTGCTTTGGTTACTCACTTGCAGTTGTTGTGCAGCTTCCACTTGTCTTCGTGGCCCAAGGCCTTCGCGAAGTCGGGTACCTTGCAGCGTTCGGCCTCGGCCGCATCTACCGGGCTTGCCGCTTGGACTGCCACCGGCACCGCTGCGGCGACCGTGGGGCGGGCATACGGGTCGTTGCCGGCGACCCAGACCACCACACCCGCCATTACCGCCCCGAAGGCGGCCACCACGGCGCCTTGTATCCTGGTGCCGCCCGCTTTCGGTGCCGGCTCGAACTCGCACACGCCACCCGGACAGAGCTGGGCCTGTTCTTTGTGGAACCAGTTGTAGACCTTGCAGCCGATGCAGATGCCAAATGCGCTCTCGAAAAACAGCAGCACGAGGCATGCCGAGCAGACGAACAGGTTGATCGGCCCGATGACATGCTTGATGACCACCAGGTACAGCATGGTCAAGGCCAGAACGAAGCCGATCGCCCAGGCGAAGCGCTTCTGGGGCGCGCCGACGTAC
>JAAOZX010000338.1 GCA_012274225.1 Comamonadaceae bacterium
CCGAACACCTGGATGTGCTCGCCGCCGCGCGACTTCAGCAGATCGACCATGTACTTGAAATACTCGAGGTGGCCGCCCTGGTAGGAGCTGATGGCGATGCCCTGGACGTCCTCCTGCAGCGCCGCGGTGACCACTTCCTCGACGCTGCGGTTGTGGCCCAGATGGATCACTTCGGTGCCCATTCCCTGCAGGATGCGCCGCATGATGTTGATGGCCGCATCGTGGCCGTCGAACAGGCTGGCGGCCGTGACGAAACGCACCTTGTGGGTTGGGCGGTAACTGGCGAGCGCCTTGAATTCGGCGGACAGGTCGGTCATGGAAGTTCTCCGGCGCCAGCGCGGGCGGGCCGGGCGCTGGTTGACGTTTACGTAAACGTCAATCTTACCGGGTTTCGCCCAAATGGAAAGGGCGCCTGGGGCGCCCTTTCGGTCCACTGGCCGGTCTATTTGTACAGCAATCCGGGCAGCCACAGCCCGATCCCAGGGAACGCATAGAGCAGAGCCAGCGCCAGGAGCTGGATGCCCATGAACGGCATCATGCCCGCGAAGATCTGGTTCAAGGTGACATGGGGCGGCGACACCCCCTTGAGATAGAAGGCCGCCATCGCCACCGGCGGCGACAGGAAGGCGGTCTGCAGGTTCAAGGCCACCAGCAGTCCGAAGAACAGCGGATCCACGTTGAACTTGGCCAGCAGCGGGATGAAGATCGGCATGAAGATCACGATGATCTCGGTCCATTCCAGCGGCCAGCCCAGGATGAAGATGATGAACTGGGACAGCAGCATGAACTGCACCGTGTTGAGGCCGAGCGACAGCACCCAGCGCTCGATGATCTCCTGGCCGCCCAGGAGGGCGAACGACGCGGAAAAGATCGACGATCCGACGAACAGCCAGCAGACCATGGCGCTGGTCTTGGCCGTCAGGAACGATGATTCCTTGATGATGCCGCCCAGGTCCTTGATCGCGGCCGAGACGGCGGTCTCGGGCTTGGCCTGCCGTGCCGCGAGGTAGCGGTAGATCCCCGCCAGCAGGATGCCGCCGAACCCACCGACCGCGGCCGCCTCGGTCGGCGTTGCCAGGCCAAACACGATGGACCCGAGCACGGCGAGGATCAGCACGGCCAGCGGGAAGAACGATGCCAGGAGCATCTTGAAGATCTCCAGCCGCTGCCAACTCATCAGCCAGCTGATGAGAACCAGCGAGGCGAGGCCCGCAGCCAGCACGATCCAGTACCAGGTGGGCACCGGGAGACGCTCGGCCGGGGCCGCCGCCGGCTCCGTCTGCGCGGTCTTGGCGGTGCTGGCTGCCGGGGCAACCTTGGCCATCGGGGCCGCGGCCCCGGCGGACGGATCTTTCGCATCAGCCCCCTCTTTGGGCGGCTCCTGCAGGCCGGTTTCCTCCTGGGGCGGCTCGGCCAGACCCGAGGGCTCGGCGGGGGTGTCCTCCGCGGCGGAGATCGCCCCGCCCGATTGGACCAGCCCCGTCGTGTCGACCACGGCCTTGGGCGCCGTCGCAGCGCCGTACATCACCACGAGCAGCACGGCGATGGACAGTGCCGGCAGGATAGAAACAAACAGTTGCGTGACGACCTGCGGCCGAGGCAGCGCGGGATCGCTCAGCGCACCGAACAGGCCGGTGAGCGCATTGCGGCCGCGTGGGCTCAGGGCTTGCGACAGCGGCGGTAGCGGCACGACGCGCTCGGTGGCGGACAGCGGCGGCGCCAAGTGCGGCTTCCACTTGGCGATGATGATGACGTAGCCGACGTACAACGCGGCCAGCATGATCCCGGGAAAGAAGGCGCCCGCGTACAGCTTGACGACGGAGACGCCGGCGGTGGCGCCGTAGACGATGAGCAGCACGGACGGCGGAATCAGGATGCCGAGGCAACCGCCGGCCGTGATCGCGCCGGCGGCCACCTTGATGTTGTAGCCGGCGCGCAGCATGGCCGGTAACGCGAGCAGGCCCATCAGCGTGACCACGGCACCGACGATGCCGGTCGCAGTGGCGAAGATCGCGCAGGTGACGATGGTGGCCACCGCCAATGCGCCGGGGACGCGCGCCAGCGAGAGGTGCAGGCTCTTGAACAGCTTCTCGATCAGGTTGGCGCGCTCCACCAGGTAGCCCATGAACACGAACAGCGGAATCGCGATCAGCACGTCGTTGGACATGACCGAATAGGCGCGCTGGACCATGAGGTCAAGGATCTGCTGATTGGCCAGGGCCGGATTCACGCTTCGATACGCGAGCCAGCCGAAGAACACGCCCATGCCCATCAGCGTGAAGGCGGTGGGGAAGCCCAGCATGATCGCCACCACGATCAGCGCGAGCATCAGCAGCCCGAGCGCACCCAGGTCGTTATGGTCCAGGTGGCCATCGACAAAACTGGCCCACGGCGTGTAGAAGACCACGACGGAAAGGATGATCGCCATCAGCGCGAAGCCAAACCACAGTTCCTTGCGGATCTTCATTTCGTCCCCCCGTGCGGCACGACGAACTGGTCGAGCTTCGCGATGTCTTCGTCTTTCACGTGCACCATCTCCTTCAACTTGTCGACGTCGACCTCCTGCACGTCCTCCGCCCGCGAGGGCCACTCCCCCTGCCTGAGGCAGATCACGCAGCGGATGATCTCGACGATGCCCTGCGCCAGCAGGAAGGCGCCGGCCAGCGGCAGAATCATCTTGAACGGCCAGATCGGCGGACCCTCGGCGGTGATGGTGGAGGACTCGCGGATCGCAAAGGACTCCGCGGCGTAGAAGTAGCCGGCATAGGTGAGCGCGAACACGCCGGGAATGAAGAAAATGATGTACAGGATCAGGTCGATCGTCGCCTGCGTGCGCGGCTCGAAGAACCCGTACAGCACGTCCCCGCGGACATGGCCGGCCTTGGCGAGCGTGTAGGCGCCGGCCATCATGAACAGGGTTCCGTACATGATGATCATCACGTCGAACGCCCAGGAGTGCGGATGGTCCAGCGCGTAGCGCGAAAACACTTCCCAGGAGATCAGGAACGTGAGCGCCACGATCAACCAGGAAAAAAACTGACCGACAAAGGTGCTGACCTTGTCGATCGCCAGGAGCAATTTCTGCATTTCTTCGCCTGCTCAAAAAAAAGCCATCCGGACGCTCCCGGATGGCTGACTGCGATGCCGAAAGCTTTCAACCCTTCTTGGGGGCGGCCGGTTTGGCTCCGAAGAAATGGGCCACGGCCATGCGACGGCTGACGTAGGTGTCCTGGTCCCACTTCACGGTGCGCTCAGCGAACGCCTTTTGCGACTCGACGATTTCCTTGAACATCGGGTTTTCCGCCGATTTCTTTGCCAGGATCTCGTCCCACAGCTTGAGTTGGTCGGCCAGGATGGAATCGGGCGTCTTGTAGAACTTGACCTTGTCCTTGGTCTGCAACTCGATGTAGTCCTTCGAATAGCGGTCGATGGCCTTCCACGACATGTCGGCGGACGCGGCTTCCACCGCACCGGCGATGATCGCCTTCATCTTGGCCGGCAGCGCGTCGTACTTGGGCTTATTGAACATGATCTCGAACGTTTCGGCGCTCTGGTGGTAGCTTTGCAGCATGCAGACCTTGGAGACGTCCGGGAAGCCGAGCACACGGTCGGACGTCGCGTTGTTGAATTCGGCTCCATCGAGCAGGCCGCGGTCCATGGCCGGAACGATCTCGCCGCCGGGCAATGCGTTCACCGCCGCGCCCATCGCCGTGAACAGGTCGATTGCGAGGCCGTTGGTGCGGAATTTCAGGCCCTTGAAGTCGGCCGACTTGGTGATCGGCTTCTTGAACCAGCCCAGCGGCTGGGTCGCCATCGGGCCATACAGGAACGATTGAACATTGGCGCCGATCGAGGCGTAAAGTTTGTCCAGCAGCTCCTTGCCGCCGCCGTACTTGTGCCAGGACAGCAGCATGTTGGCATCCATGCCGAACGCCGGGCCGGAGTTCCACAGCGCCAGGGCATTCTGCTTGCCGTAGTGATAGCCCAGCACACCGTGGCCGCCGTCCAGCGTGCCCTTGGACACGGCATCCAGCAGGCCGAACGCCGGCACCACCGCGCCGGCCGGCAGCACTTCGATCTTCAGGTCGCCACCGGTCATGTCGTTGACCTTCTTGGCGAAGTCCAGGGCGTATTCGTGGAAGATGTCCTTGGACGGCCAGGTGCTCTGCCAGCGCATCGAAATCGGCCCGGCCTGGGCCTTGGCGATCATCGGTGCCGTCATGGCGCCTGCGGCAACGGCCGCGCCTTGGAGCAGGCTGCGGCGACGTGGGGTCTTGGCTTGGGACATTTGGAAGTCTCCTGGTTTTGAACGTAAATGATTACCAGGGTATCTTTGGTCCGCGCCGAGGGAACTGAAACAGGGTTTTCACGTATCGTTCAGGTTCTCGTCAGGGTTAGCGAGGTATAAAAGTAGGTTTGACCGGAGCGGGCGTTCTTTTTTCACAACAGGAGACAAGCGATGCAGAGGCGAGATTTCTTCCAGGGTTCGGCGGTGGTTGCCGCGGCGGCCGTCAGCGGCTGTGCGGCGCCGGCCGCGCAGCAGCAGCGCACGCCATTTGCCGTGCCCGCTACCTTCATTCCCGTGGCCGGTTCGGACCAGCTGTTTCCGGTGCGCCGCATTTATTGCATCGGCCGCAATTACGCGGCCCACGCGATCGAGCGCGGGTCCGATCCGACGCGTGAACCGCCGTTCTTCTTCCAGAAGCCCACCGATGCGATCCAGTTCGTGGCCGTCGGCACCATGCCCGACCATCCGTATCCGCCGATGACGAAGAACTATCACTACGAGGCCGAACTCGTCGCGGCGATCGGCAAGGGTGGCCGTGACATACCGATGGCGCAGGCGCTGGAACATGTTTGGGGCTACACCCTGGGCCTGGACATGACCCGGCGTGACCTGCAGAACGCCATGGGCGACCAGAAGAAGCCGTGGGAGATCGGCAAGAGCTTTGACCGCTCGGCGCCGCTCGGCCCGATTCACACGGTGGCCCAGACCGGGCATTTCACCCAGGGTGCCATCTGGCTCAAGGTCAACGGCCAGCTGAAGCAAAACGCCAATCTCAACCAGATGATCTGGTCGGTGGCCGAGCAGGTCAGCAAATTGTCCGAGGCGTTCGAACTGTTCCCCGGTGACATCATCTATTCCGGCACGCCGGCGAACGTGGGTCCGGTCGTGCCGGGCGATGTCATCGAAATGCACATCGACGGGCTGCCCAACCTGAGCGTCAAGGTGGTCTAGGCGC
>JAAOZX010000009.1 GCA_012274225.1 Comamonadaceae bacterium
CATGCACGCGGTCCGCGCTGCGCCGCGAGCCCGGCGCAGCGGCTTGCCGTTCGGCACCTGGATGGCACTGGCCAAGGCGGCGCCCGTTGCCGGGCTCGATGAGGACACCCAGGCCCTGCTGGGCTAGCCGGACGCGTCGCCATGCTCCGACCGACCGGGCGTGGGCGACTTCACGCGGCCCTTCTCGGGATCGGCCGGCTGTTGCTGGGGCTCGGGGTTGGCCGGCTTGGGTTCCGGGGTCGGTGCCGGCGGCGGCGCAGCCGCGCTGGTCATCGATCACTCCCCTTGGTCGGGATCCCTGGAGATCGGTTCATCCGCCGGGCGGTCCCCGCCGTCGTCGGACGGGATGTCGTCTTCGTCGGCCAGCTCAGGTTCTTCCTTGTCCTGGCCCAGTTCGGGTGGAACCAGGCCTGGTTTGATGCCGGGGTTCATGCGGTGGCCTCACACGGTTGGCGGCCTGACGCGTGGATCTTCCGGTTCGGCCGGCGGCAGCATCGGCGCGAATTCCGGTTCCACCGGCAGGTGCGACGGATTGGGGGTCGCCGGCTCGGGGCCGGGCGTGAGCGGTTCCGGCTCGACGGGATGAGTTGCCATGTTGGCGATTCTAGGAAGTTTGGGGAGACCGCGGAGCGTCCATGCCGTCCTCGGGCTTCACGCCGGCAGGGTCCGCTTGCCGCTGAGGCGGCGGCGAGAAGCCATCGTCCAGCAGCGCCGGCAAGGGCTCGACGGTGTACAGGCTGGGATCGGCGTCGTACGGGATCATGGGCAACTCCTTCGCCTTCATCGTGATGCGCGGCCGGGCTGCCTTGCCTCAGCGCATACGCCTTGTGCGTGTAGTCACGCGACTACGATCGGTTCAGGAGGTCCCGTGCGTGAGACGCTGGGCCTCGCGCCGAATCACTGTGCTGGGCTCATGGGTGAAGGGCAGTCGCGGCAGGCCGATCAGCGCCTGCAGGGCCGCGTGGGCCCGGTCCATGTCGGCACCGATCATCGCCAGCGCAACCTCGTGGCCCGCCTCGTTCTGGGCCACCTCGAGATACGCCGCGCGCAGCCGCTGGTAGTCGGCTTCGGCGCGCGCAACCTCGGTCTGCAGAGCCTGGACGCGGGAATGTTCGGAACGGGTGTATTGCATCATGATCCGCTGGGGTGCGAGGCCGGCCGCATCGAGGCCGGGGAACGGGTGGCGCGACGCGCCGAAGCGCGAAACGCCACCCGTGCTCAACGATGCTAGGCAGCGTGCCGATGGGCTCGTGTAGGACAACCCAGACACCGTGCGCAGGCGAGGTCCCGCCGCACGCGATCGATGGAAGAATCGAGCGAGCGATGAATGCGACTGCGCCATCCCCACCCACCACGGCCACCGGGCGCTTCGAGGCACTCGACGGCTGGCGCGGTGTCTGCGCCTGCCTGGTGGTGTTCTTCCACGTCCACGGCCACAGCCCGATCTACTCGTGGTCGCTGGTGCGAAACAGCTACCTGTTTGTCGACTTCTTCTTCGTGCTCAGTGGCTTCGTGATCTCTTGGAACTATGCTTCGCGGCTGGACTCCTGGCACGGCGTCAAGCGGTTCATCGTGCTGCGGCTTGGCCGTGTCTACCCCTTGCATGTCTTCATGCTGCTGTGCTTCGTCGGCTGGGAGACCGCCCGGCTGGTGGCAGGCCACGCAGGCCCCGGCGAAACGCCGGCATTCACCGGCGGGTTCCAGCCGGCGTCGGTGCTGACCAACCTCCTTCTCATCCACAGCCTGAACATCCACGACGGGCTGAGCTGGAACGGGCCGAGCTGGTCGATCAGCACCGAGGTCTGGGCCTATATCCTTTTTGCCGCCGTCTCGCTCTGGATGGGCATGCGCAACTGGATTCTGCTGCTGGCGGCCATCACGCTCCCATTGCTGCTGTCCCGGCTGTCGCACACCGGCATGGACACGACCTTCGACTACGGACTGCTGCGCTGCGTCTTCGGCTTCGCGCTCGGTGTGGCCTGCCATCGCATCCACGATCTCTGGCCTGCGCGCAACGCGGCCCGGCACCCGGTCGCCGTCACAGCGATCGAATGCCTGACGGTGGCCGGCGTGGTCGGCTATGTGTGGATGGCCGGCACCTCCGGCTGGTCGTTCCTGGCCCCCTTCGTATTCGCGGTGGCCGTGCTGGTCTTTGCGGCCGAAGCCGGCCTGGTCAGCCGGCTGTTCGGTTTCCGGCCGCTGAAGTGGCTGGGCACCCACTCCTACTCGATCTACCTCACCCACTTCTTCTTCGTGATGGCCGTGCCAATGGTTTTCAAGGGCGTCACGCGACAGGACTTGTGGACGGTCATGCCGCTCGCCGGTGGCGGCTCGGTGATGGCATTCGGCCGCAACGATGTGGAGGGCGCGCTGTACTACGCGGCCGTGCTGGCAGCCACCCTGGCGTTCAGCGCATTCACCTATCGCTGGGTCGAAACGCCGGGGCGCGAGTGGACCCGGCGCTGGGTTCAGCGCTCGCAATCGCCGGCGCGCAGCGCTACGCGCCAACGCAGCGTCAACCCGCCCTGAACCGGTGCGTTGTCTCGCGCGGCCCCGGCAGCGCAACCGCGCAGATCGTGGCGAATGTCCGCATTTGCACAGTCACGCTGCTCGGCCACGGGCAATGTCGCCGGAGTCCTACAAACTGCCCCGCAGGCGACTCTTACGATGCCCTGCACACCTCGACGGGTGCTCCATCGGGCTTCGCCTTCGCGCCGCCTTCCGAAGGGCTTGCGGCACTAGGAGCCACGAGCGGGTAGCCATTGCGTGGGGTGCCGACGCAAAATCGATTTCCACCTCAACTGCCAGGAGGGCCAGATGCACAGTTCACTGATTGCCGTCGTTCTCTGCATCCTTGCGCAAGCTTCGGTTGCCTGCATTCCCACAGCGGACGCAGCCCAGCAACCTGTCGCATCCACCCGGACCCACGTGATCACGACGCAGACCCCCACCCCGGCGTTGCCGGGCGCCGAGTTGATCACCACGGTCGCCGCTGGCACGCGCGACGCGCGCGTGCCTCGGCCCGCGCTGCGGCCGAGCACACCGCCGGACGAGGAGCACCCGCGCCGCGCGGGGCCGGCCATGCTGCTCGCCGCGTTGGCGCTGATGTCCGGCATAGCGCTGCGGCGCTACGGCGCCGGCAGTCAATGACCGCAGGCACGCTGGGGACCCGGGTGGAGCGGGCGCTCAAGTGGAGCGCCGCGACCACGGTCGCGCGCTTCGCGCTGCAGCTCGGGGCTCAGGTGGCCCTGGCACGCATCCTCGGGCCGGGCAACTTCGGCGTGTACGGCATCGGCATGGCGGTGCTGACGTTCGCCGCTTTCCTGTCGGGGGCCAGCTTCAGCTGGAACCTGATGCTGCTGCCGTCGGTCTCGCGCGACGACATCCGCTTCTCGTTCACCTGGCAGTTGATGGCCGGGCTGTTGTCGGCCGTGGCCATCTACCTGGCGGCCGGAGCCACGGCGACCTTCTTCGGTGACCCGCTGATCGAAGGCGTGATGCAGTGGTTGGCGCTGGCCAGCCTGTTGATGGCTGCGACCGGCACCGTTACCTGTCTGCTGCAGCGTGACCTGAACTTCCGTGCGCTGGGGCTGATCCAGCTGGCCGGCTATGCAGTGGGCTACCTGGGTGTCGGCGTTCCGATGGCCCTGGCCGGACAGGGTGCCAACGCGCTGGCAGCCGCTTGCGTGGTGCAGGCTGCCGTGACACTGGTGGCGTCCTATGCGGTCATGCCTCATCCGGTGCGCCCGCTGTTCTCGCACGCGGGCGGCGGCGCGGCCCTGACGACCGGCCGCACGGTCTTCCTGACCAACGTGGTGAACTGGCTGCTGTCCAATCTCGATCGCGTGGTGCTGGGGCGGGTGCTCAACACCCATGCGGTGGGTCTTTACTCGGTCGCCTACAACCTCGCGCAGATTCCCAACGTCTTGCTGGTCGGTGCGCTGCAGCCCACCTTTCTGGCGGCCGGCGCCAAGTTGCAGGACGACCGCCAGCGGCTGTCGCAGGGCTGGCTGCTGGGACTGGCCTGCGTGCTGGTGCTGCTCACGCCGGCGGCGGTGGTGTTCGCGCTGTTGTCGCACGATCTGGTGCGCTTGTTGTACGGACCGGCCTGGATGGACGCGGCCTGGATTCTCGCCCTGCTGTTCCTGTGCCTGCCGGCGTGGGTCTGCTGGGGCTTCACCACCCCGGTGCTGTGGAACACCGGCCGCAAGCACCTGGAGTACCAGTTGCAACTGCCCATCCTTGCCCTCGCGGCCCCGGCCTGGTGGTTGACGGCGTCCCATGGAATCCGCTGGGCCGCGACGGTTTCGGCGATCGTGATCGTCGCGCGGGCCGGCGTCATTGTCACCGCCGCGTTGAAGGCCCTTGACCTGCGCTGGAGCGCGGTGCTGCCTTACCTTGCCCGCGGCCTGTTCCTCTCGGCCCTGTGCGCCGTGGCCGTCCGCGCCGGCCAGCATGGCGTGGCCGGCCTCACCTTCCCGGGCGCGTCGCTGTCCGCCGGCGCTCTGGGCGCCGCCGCCGCCATGCTGCTGGTGCTCGTCACGCGACCGCAGGTACTGGGCCGGGAAACCCTGGGCGCGCTCGCCCGCATCTTTCCGGAGTTCCGTGTGCGCTGGGCCCTGCCGCCGTTGCCGGCCGATGCCGAAGGACCCACGCGATGACGGCCCGTCCGACCGGCTACCTGCGCTGGATCCTGCCCGCCATGCTGGCGCTGGGCGCGCTCACCGTGCTGCTTTCCGGCCGCAACCTGTCGATGGTCTTCGTCGAGCTCCAATCCGGCGAAGTGTTCAGCAATCCGCTGATCACGTGGGGCCAGCGCGCCCTCTCCGTGGCGGTGCTGGCGATCTCGGGCGAACGGATCCTCTGGCACGTCTCGCTGCGCCGGCCCATGCCTTCGCCGCTGCTCACATGGGCGTTCGTGATCTTCTGGCTCGGCACCGTCGCGTCACCGTCCTTGTTCGGCGCGAATCCCCAGATATCGCACGAGTTCCTCTACCCCCTGATCATCGGCATCGCATTCCTGCTGGCGACGGAATCCGAGCGCGATCAGGTGGTCGACTCGGTGCGCGATGCGCTGTTCGTGTTCATGCTGGCCAGCTTGATCCTGATTCCCATCAATCCGACGATGGTGCTGGACCTGAAATACACCCAGGGACTGCTGCCCGGCGTGCCGCGGCTGGGCGGGCTGGCGCCCCACCCCGTGGCACTGGGCATGTTCGTGCAGACCTTCCTGGTGTGCCTGTGGTGCCGGCCGTTCTCCAGGCCCTGGGTCAACCGGCTGGCCTGGGTGGTCGGGCTCGGCGTGCTGTTCTTCGCCCAGTCCAAGACGGCATGGATCGCTTTCGTGCTCTGCTCGATCGCCCTGCTGGTGGTGCGCACCGGCCCGGGGCTGTCGCGCCGCCTGGGCGATCCGCGCCAAAGCGCAGTCGGCATCGTGCTGTGCGTGGGGGTCATTGCGGTGGTCGGTGCCGTGATGGGCGTGCTGCTGCTGGGCAACGTCCAGGCGCAGGCATCGAACTTCCTGGATTCCGCCGAGGGCGCGCAACTGGTGACGCTGACCGGGCGCGACCAGATCTGGGCGGTGGCCCTGGAAGAGTGGCGCGCCCACCTGCTGTTCGGTTATGGGCCGGGGCTGTGGGACGATGCCTTTCGCGCCAGCATCGGCATGCCGCAGGCAACCCATGGGCACAACGAACTCATCGACACGCTGGCCCGCTCGGGCACCGTCGGTGCCGCGGCCCTGGTGTTCTATTCGCTGGTGCTGCTGGTCCTGTCGTTCCGCTATGCCAAGGCGACCGCCGGTCTCAGCCTCGCGCTGTTCCTGGGACTGGCGCTGCGGTTCATCGGCGAAGTGCCGATGCTCATGCTCGGCTACGGCCCCGACCTGCTGGCGGCCCTTCTCATCGTGATCACGCTGGCCTCCGCGGCCGATGGCGCCCGACGCCAGGGCGTGCCCGCGCCTGCGCGAGCCCATTACCGGGTCGCCTCATGAAGATGCAATTTTCTGTCGTCATCCCGCTGTACAACAAGGCCCGGTTCATCGAGTGCGCGGTGCGCTCGGCACTCACCCAGACCTGGCCGGCGCACGAAGTCATCGTGGTGGACGACGGGTCAACCGACGGCAGCGCCGAGCGGCTCGCCGAGTTCGCGCACGACGCGCGCCTGCGCATCGTGCGCCAGGACAACGCCGGGGTTTCCGCGGCCCGCAACCGCGGCATCGCGATGGCCAGCGGCGACTGGGTGGTGTTCCTGGATGCCGACGACTGGCAGCACCCGCAGTTCCTCGCTCACCTGGTCAAGGCCCGTGTGGCCTGCCCCGAGGCCGACATGCTGGCTACCGGGTTCATCCAGGTGGGCGGCGGCGAAGGGCCGGCGCTCGAGCCCTGGCCGCTGCCGGAAGCGTTCTGCGAGGTCGAGCCGATCGAGAAC
>JAAOZX010000339.1 GCA_012274225.1 Comamonadaceae bacterium
GCCCAGCCCGCCCGAAAGCTGGATGAACACGCCCACCTTGAACGGTGTTCCGTCGCTCTGCATGGGGACGCGCCAGACGCAATTGCCGCGTGTGACGTTCAGGTAGACCACGTTTTCGGCCAGGTCCAGCACCAGGCCGTTCGGGCTGGGAATATTGCTCAACAGCCGATCCAGCTGTCCATCCGTGCGCAGCCGGTACAGCGAGCCGGTCGGGTCGTGCAGGCCGGTGAGGCCCTGGTCGGTGAAGTACAGGTCGCCGTTGCTGGCGAACACCAGATCGTTGACGCCCTTGAAGCGGTCCAGCGCGGCCCGGTCCAGGAACGGTGTGACGGCGCGGGTGGCCGGATCGACCACCATGATCCCGTGCCGGTAGTCGGCCACGAAGATGCGGCCGTCGCGGTGGATCTTCAGGCCGTTGGGCTCGCCGTCGTACTCGGTGAACAACTCGACTTCGCCTTGTGGCGAGACGCGGAAGATCCGGCCCCAGGCGACGTCGACGATGTACAGGTTGCCGGCGCGGTCGAACGACGGCCCTTCCAGGAAGCAATCGGTGGGCGCGCCGCCGCGCTGCACGTCGATCCAGCGGTTGGTGCGGCCCTTGATGCGCAGCGCTTCCGGGATGCGCGCGAAGACGCTGGTCTGCAGGACGGGAGGTGCCGCGTACATGGCGTGCGCTTCAATCGATGCGGCCGGGGTCGCCGACGAATTCCATCGGGCAGTACATGCCGCCGTGGAACTGGGCCGCGAGCGGGTCTTCGATCGGCGATGTGGCCAGCACTTGCGCGGCGAACTTTTCGGCGTCGTCCTGCGGCCGGTAACCCAGGAACTTCGCGGGCGTGTTGTCCCAGCGGTTGCGCAGGTTGTTGGACACGCCGTAGACGGCCACGAAGTGATAGCCGGGATGCTCGACGCAGCGCATTGCCAGTTGCGCCATGTCGCGGTGGCTGATCCAGGTGAGCAGGTGACGCGATTCGCTCGGCCGGTCGGACGGGCGGAACGACCCGATCCGCATGCATGCCACCGACAGCGCGTACTTGTCCGCGTACAGGCGGCCCACCGCCTCGCCGAACACCTTGGAGACGCCGTAGCGCCCGTCCGGGCGCGCAGCCACATCGGTGTCGATGAACTTTTCCCGGCGATGGAAGCCAACCGCATGGTTGGAACTGGCGAACACCACGCGTCGCACGCCCTGCCTGCGCGCGGCCTCGAACAGGTTGTAGCAGCCTTCGATGTTCACCGGCAGGATCTTGTCCCAGCTGTCCTCCTCGGGGATGCCGGCCAGGTGGATGACGCAATCGATGCCCTGCAGGCTGCGCTCCAGGGCGGCCCTATCGCGGATGTCGACGGTGGCGACCTCTTCGCCGGGCCCGGGGGGTTCTTGCTGCACGACGTCGGTGAGCCTCAGCAGGGCATAGCGACCCTTCAGATGCTGGCGCAGCGTGCGGCCGATGTTGCCGGCGGCGCCGGTCATCGACACACGCAATGCGGAGGGTTGGTTGAAAGGCGTGGTCATGGGGAGCCTGTTGGTGCGGAGACGGGGACGGCAAATACTGTAGCAGTCTTGCCCGGCGCGTTTCGCGCCGACGTGTCCCCCGCGTGCGTCACCGGGGGGAAACGCCGTTGACGCAGGAGGTCCCGTCTGCCATAACGCTCGAGGGCTGAAACTTCTTTTCGCAGGCAATCCCCAAGGAGAAAACGATGAAGCGCATAAGTTTTATATCCGGCCTGGCCGGTGCGGTGCTGGCGGCCGCGTTTGCGTTGCCGGCCGGCGCGCAGGTGATCACCTTGCATGGCGCGTCGCAGTTCGGCGACGACCATCCGTTCACCAAGGGGCTGATGAAGTTCGAGGAACTGGTCAAGAAGTACTACGGCAAGCCGATCAACTTCGTGCTGCACAAGAACAGCGAGCTGGGGCTGGAGAAGGACTATTTCGCCTACATGAACCAGGGCATCTCGGTCGACTACGCGATCGTGTCGCCCGCGCACATGGCGACCTTCGCCAAGGCCGCGCCGTTCATCGACGCGCCGTTCGTGTTCCGCGACCACGACCAGATGAACAAGGTGATCGCGCAGGACGTGCTCAAGCCCATTTCGGACGAAATCGCGCAGAAGGCGGACGTGCTGCTGCTCGGCTATGGCGGCGGCGGCGTGCGCAACATCTTCGCCAACAAGCCGATCCACAACATGGCTGAATTGAAGGGCCTGAAGGTCCGGGTGCAGGGCGCGCCGATCTGGACCAAGACCTTCGCGGCGGCAGGGATGGCGCCCACCGTCATCGCCTACAACGAGATCTACAACGGCATCCAGACCGGCGTGATCGCGGCCGGCGACAACGAGGCGGCTGGCGTCGAGCAGATGAAGTTCTACGAAGTCGCGCCCAACCTGATGCTGACCCGTCACGCGATCAGCATCCGGCCGATCTGCTTCTCGGGCAAGACCCTGAAGAAGTTGCCGCCCGACCTGCAAGCCGTGATCCGCAAGGCCGCTGCCGAAGCCGGCGACTGGGAGCGCAAGCTGGAGTCGGAAAGCGACACGACGATCCTGAACGCGCTGGAAAAGGCCGGCAAATTGAAGCAGGTCAAGTTCGACGAGCGCGACAAGCTGCAGAAGTCCATGGAGCCGGCCCTGGCTGCCTACGCCAAGGAAATCGGCGCTGATGCCATCTACGCGCGCATCAACGCGATCAAGTAAACCACCGGTCCCGTGAGCGCGGCGAAGGAGGGTTCGCCGCGCTGCCGTCGCGCGGACTTCGCCAGCAACAACGAACCGCAAGACGATGCGCAAATACATCAACTGGCTCTACCGCGGCCTGCAGGCACTGCTGACTTTCCTGATGGCCATCCTGATCTTCCCGGTGACCATGCAGATCCTGGCCCGGTTCACCGATTGGGTTCCCAACTACATCTGGACCGAAGAAATGGCACGCATGTGCCTGATCTGGATCATCATGCTGGGCGCCAGCGTGGCGGTGCGCGACGGCACCCACTTCGACGTCGACGTGCTGCCGCACCCGAAGACCGCCGCCGGCCTGGCTGCAAGCCGGATGGTGGTGCACGGGGTGATCTTCCTGGTGGCGCTGATCTTCCTGGCTTTCGGCTGGCGGTTCACCCAGTTCGGCTACGACCAGAGCTCGGAGCTGACCGGCATCAACATGGCCACCATTCACGTCGCCTGGCCGTTCGCGGGACTCACCTGGGTGCTGTTCACCCTGGAGAAGTTCTACGACGACTATCAACTCATGAAAAAAGGCGGCCTGAATGAGCCCGGGTGAAGTAGCCGCGATTTTGTTCGGGGTGTTCGCGGTCCTGGTGATCGTGCGGGTGCCGGTGGCGTTCGCGCTGGGCCTGGCCTGCGTGCCGGTGTTCTTCATCGACGACCGGCTGACGCCGTTCCTGCTGCTCAACGAGATGCTGAAGTCGTACAACTCGTTCCTGCTGCTGTCGATCCCGTTCTTCATGCTGGCGGCCAACCTGATGAATGCGGCCGGTATCACCGACAAGCTGATCAACCTGTCGCGCGCGCTGGTCGGCTGGCTGCCCGGCGGGCTCGGCCACGTCAGCGTGCTGGTGAGCATGTTGTTCGCCGGGATCTCGGGCTCCAGTACCGCGGAAGCGGCCGGTGTCGGCGGCGTGCTGATCCCGGCCATGAAGAAGCAGGGCTACGACATCGAATTCGCGGTTTCGCTGGTGGCGTGCGCCGCGGTGATGGGCGTGATCATCCCGCCCAGCATCCTGATGGTGGTGTGGGGCGGTGTCATCTCGGTCTCGATCGGCGGCCTCTTCCTGGCCGGTGTGCTGCCCGGCGTGCTGATGGGCCTGTCGTTCATGGTGGTGGTCTACATCTACGCCAAGCGCCGCAACTACCCGGTCTATCCCAAGCCGACCGGGAAGGAGTTCGTGAAGGTTGCCGGCGAGGCCATTCTGCCGATCCTCACGCCGGGCATCATCGTCGGCGGCATCGTTGGCGGTTTCTTCACGCCGACCGAAGCCTCGGCCGTGGCCGTGCTCTACGCCATCCTCCTGGGCGTGCTGATCTACCGGCGCCTGGGGATCAAGGACATGGCCGAGAACATGTACCACTCCGGGCGCTTTGCCGCAATCTCGCTGTTCTGCATCGGCACGGCGTCGGCCTTCGGCTGGCTGCTCGCGTATTTCCACATTCCGCAATTGTTCGTGGACATGGTGGCTGGTTGGGGTGGCGGCATCACCAGCGTAGGCTTCATCACCGCTTTCTGCTTCCTGGTGATCGGTTGCTTCATCGACGCGATTCCCGCGATCATCATTGTCGGCACCATTCTCGCGCCGCTGGCGCAAGCCGTCGGCATGCACCCGATCCATTTCGCGATCATCGGCGTGATCTCGATCGCCTATGGGCTGGTGACCCCGCCCTATGGCCTCTGCCTGATGATCGCCTGCACCATCGGAGGCATCAAGATCAAGCACGCCGTGCGCGACACGGCGATCCTTTTCGTCCCGATGCTGCTGGTGCTGGTCTTCGTGATCATGGTGCCTGACGCCATGCTGTGGCTGCCACGCACGCTGATGCCGAATCTGGTGAAATGAGGGGCGGGCGGGCTGAGCCGCGCCGCACAGAAGAGCAGAGCGGGAGTGCAGTCGTGATCACGTTCAAACCCTTGTCCCCCTTCGGGGTCGAAACTTCCGAGGTGGACCTCTCCGAGCCGCTGTCCCAGGACCGGTTCCGGGAGATCGAACGGGCGTTCTACGCCAACCAGGTGCTGGCGTTGCGCGCGCAGGACATCACCGCCGCGCAGTTCTTCGACTTCGCGCGACGGATCGGCCTGCCGCAGCCGCATGTCATCGACCAGTTCCACCATCCCGAGAATCCGAACATCCTGATCCTGTCCAACGTCAAGGACAACGGGCGGCCCACTGGCCTGCAGGACGCGGGCTCTTACTTCCACACCGATTATTCGTACCTGGCGGTGCCCGCGCGCGCCACCACGCTCTATTCGCGGGTGGTTCCAAAACGGGGCGGGGACACCCTGTTCGCCAATCAGCTGGCCGCCTACGACGATCTGTCCGAAGCGACGAAGCGGCGCATCGAGCCGCTGCTGGCGATTCATCATTACGGCAATCGCCAGGACGTGAACGAGGCCAGTCGCACGGCCGCCTCGGTCCTGAACGACGAGCAGAAGGCCAGGATGCCGGTGATCACGCATCGCATCGCACGGCCGCATCCGGTCACCGGCCGCAAAGCGCTCTACGCCGTCTCCGGCAGTTCCTTCGGCATCGTGGGCATGCCCGACGACGAGGCGCGCGACCTGCTGGACGAGCTGGCGGCCCATTCGACGCAGGCCAGGTACCAGTTGCGCTTCAAGTATGGCGTCGGCGACGTGGTGATCTGGGACAACGCCGCGCTGCTGCACTCGGCAACCTTGATCGACCCCGACGATGCCCGAACGCTGTGGCGCATCACGGTGCTGGAAGAAGACCGGGGCGCCGCGGCCCGCGAGGTCCTGGCGCCGACCTACGCAACCCAGACCTAGGTCTTACAGCCGCAGGCCGACGTAGTTCTCGGCCAGCGCGGTGGATGCGGCGTTGGAATGGACCAGGTAGTCCAGCTCCGCTTCCTGGACCTTGCGGTCGAAGTCGCCGGGGAACTTGTGCATCAGCATGGTGAACCACCAGGAAAAGCGCTCGGCTTTCCAGATGCGGCGCAGCGCGCGGTCCGAGTAATGATCGAGGCCGACGCTGCTGCGCTCGCGGTAGTGTTCGATCAGCCCGGAGGCCAGGTATTTCACGTCGGAGGCCGCCAGGTTCAGTCCCTTGGCCCCGGTGGGCGGAACGATGTGCGCCGCGTCGCCGGCCAGGCACAGCCGGCCGAAGCGCATCGGCTCGGCCACGAAGCTGCGCAGCGGGGCGATGCTTTTTTCCAGAGAAGGACCGGTCACCAGGCGCTCGCGCGCTTCTGGGTCGAGCCGTCTGCGCAGCTCGTTCCAGAACGCCTCGTCCGACCAGTTCTCCACTTTTTCTTCCAGCGGCACCTGCACGTAGTAGCGGCTGCGCGTAGCGCTGCGCATCGAGCACAGGGCGAAGCCGCGCTCGGTGTGGGCGTAGATCAGTTCATGGAACACCGGGGGCACGTCCGCCAGCAGGCCGAGCCAGCCGAACGGGTAGATCTTCTCGTATTCGCGAATCGCCCCCTTGGGCACGCTGGCGCGGCTCGCGCCATGGAAGCCGTCGCAGCCGGCGATGAAATCGCATTCGATCTCGTGTGACTGGCCGTCCTTGCGGTAGCGCAATTTCGGCGCAGTGCCTTCGAAATCGTGCAGGCTCACGGTATCGCCCACGTCGTAGACGGTCGCGAGGCCCGCAGCGGCGCGCGCCTCCATCAGATCGCGCGTCACTTCGGTCTGGCCGTAGACCATCACTGTCTTTCCGTGAGTCAGGCTGGGGAAGTCGATCCGGTGCCTTGCCCCCTTGAAGAGCAGCTCGATGCCCTCGTGCACCAGCCCTTCGCGATGCATTCGGGCGCCGACGCCGCACTCGTCCATCAGTTCCACCATCACCTGTTCAAGCACCCCGGCGCGGATGCGACCGAGCACATATTCGCTGGTTTGCCGCTCGACGATGACGTTGTCGATGCCGGCCTTGAACAGCAACTGGCCCAGCAAGAGGCCCGCCGGGCCGGCGCCGATGATGGCAACCTGAGTGCGCATGGGTGTGTCTCCGTTTACGGTCTACAGCTTAGCGCGACACGGGCCGTGGGCTCCCCAGGCTGGGCCGGGACGGCCAGGTCGCGCACCTCCATATGCTCTGAGCATATGAACAAACAACTATATAGTCGTTTGAGTTTGATGGCTTCTTTCCCAAAATGCGGGGCCTATGAAGTTCACCATCAAGACCCTTCTCGCCGTCGCGGCCCTTTGCGTCACCGGCCTGGCCGGCGCGCAGACCCTGCTCAACGCCTCGTACGACGTGGCCCGTGAGTTCTACAAGGACTACAACGGCGCCTTCGTCGCCCATTACAAGAAGACCACCGGCAAGGACGTGAAGATCGACCAGGCGCATGGCGGCTCCAGCGCCCAGGCGCGGGCCGTGGCCGACGGCCTGGATGCCGACGTGGTCACCATGAACACCACCACCGACGTCGAGTTCCTGGCCGACAAGGGCGTCGTGGCCAAAGACTGGGCCAAACGCTTCCCGGACAACGCAGCGCCTACCACCTCGACCATGTTGTTCCTGGTGCGCAAGGGCAACCCCAAGGGCGTCAAGGACTGGGACGACCTGATCAAGCCCGGTGTGCAGGTGATCGTCGTCAATCCCAAAACCGGCGGCAACGGCCGCTACACCTACCTGGCGGCCCTGGGCTACATGAAGAAGAAGGGCGCCAGCGACGGCGAGGCCCGGGCGTTCATGTCCAGGCTGTACCAGAACGTGCCGGTGCTGGCGCGCGGCGGGCGCGACGCGACCACGGCCTTCCTGCAGCGCAACACCGGCGACGTGCTGATCACCTTCGAATCGGAAGTCGAGTCGGTCAACAAGGAGTTCGGCGCCAACAAGGTCGACGTGGTCTATCCCTCGATCAGCATCCTGGCCGAAAACCCGGTCGCCGTGGTCGAGCGCACGGTGGCCAAGAAGGGCACGAGCGACCTGGCCAGGGCCTATCTGCAATACCTGTATTCGGACGAGGGCCAGGAGATCGCGGCCAGGCATTCGATCCGCCCGCGCTCGCCGGCGGTGCTGAAGAAGTACGCCGAGACCTTCAAGCCGATCAAGCTGTTCACGGTGCAGGACCTGTTCGGCTCCCTCGCCGACGCGCAGAAGGTCCACTTCAACGACGGTGGCCAGTTCGACAAGATCTACACGGTGAAATGACCGCTGCAAGCATTGGAGTGCCGCTGCCCGGCGCGGCGGCGCGTTCGCGGGTCAGCAGCAAGAAGGTGCTGCCCGGCTTCAACCTGACCCTGGGCTACACGGTCCTGTACCTGAGCCTGGTCGTGCTGATCCCGCTGTCGGCGCTGGTCTTCAAGACCTTCACGCTGACCGGCGAGCAGTTCTGGGCGGCGATCGCATCGCCACGCGTGGTCGCGTCCTATCGGCTCACCTTCGGCGCGTCGCTGTTCGCGGCGCTGGTCAACGCGGTGTTCGGCCTGCTGCTGGCCTGGGTGTTGGTGCGGCACCGCTTTCCCGGCAAGAAGCTGGTGGATGCGCTGGTCGACCTGCCGTTCGCCTTGCCGACCGCCGTCGCCGGCATTTCGCTCACGGCATTGCTGGCCGGCAACGGCTGGATCGGCCAATACCTGGAGCCGCTGGGCATCAAATTGGCGTTCAATCCCAATGGCGTGGTGATCGCGCTCGTCTTCATCGGCCTGCCGTTCGTGGTGCGCACGGTGCAGCCGGTGCTGGAAGACACCGAGAAAGAGCTGGAGGAAGCGGCGATGTGCCTGGGCGCGAATCGCTGGCAGACCTTCCGGCACGTCATCTTCCCGGCGATCGCACCGGCGCTCATGACGGGCTTCGCGATGGCCTTCGCCCGCGCCATCGGCGAATACGGCTCCGTAATCTTCATCGCCGGCAACATGCCGATGGTCTCGGAAATCACACCGTTGGTGATCATCGGCAAGCTGGAGCAGTACGACTATGCGGGCGCCACCGCCGTCGCGGTGGTGATGCTGGTTATTTCGTTCGTGCTGCTGCTGGTGATCAACGCCTTGCAGGCCTGGCAGCGTCGGAGGGCAGGGGCATGAGTTCTCTCACGCAGAAGCGCGTCGTCACCACGGAGACCCCGCCGGTGCGCTTCGCGCTCATCGCCGCGGCACTGCTGTTCGTGCTGCTGTTCCTGGTGCTGCCGCTGGCTGCGGTGTTCACCGAGGCGCTGCGCAAGGGCTTCGAC
>JAAOZX010000340.1 GCA_012274225.1 Comamonadaceae bacterium
GCGTTCCGCCGGATTGCGTTCGAGGAACCCGAGCACCGAGCCCGTGCCGAACAGCACCGGTAACTTGGTGTTGAGCGGCGCGGCGACCTGCCCGGCCGGGTCGGCGGCCGTCATGCTCTTGAGCTCCTCGGCCACCACGGCTTCCCGCTGCGTCAGCGCGACCGAGTAGAAGGCGCTGGCCGGAATCAGCAAACACAGGGCGGCCACCAGCACCTTGACGATGGTCGACTGGATGACGAACCAGTCCTGCAATCGCGAAAACGACTTGCGGACGGTCGACCACAGGGTGCGCGCGCCGGATTCGGCCGCCGGAGCGGTCTCGGGTGTGGGTTGGCTGCTTGCCGACAGATCGGACATGGCTTTGCTTTCATGACAGGCAAGCGCCACACGTCCCCGGCGGACGCTCGCAGCTCGCACTGAAAAAAATATGGAAGTCAGCCGGCGCTGTTGGCGGCTTGGTTTGTTGTTGTCGTGCCGCTCGTGACTTCTGGCGCCGGGCTTGAGCCCCTTGTAAGCGCAATCCTACATACTCAAGCGTCGGGAGGCTAGCGCAAGGGTAATCACGGGCCACGCAGCGGGCTTGCGCGTGACAAATTCACAGGTGTGGCGGTTGCGCTTGTTTGCGCTATCCAACGTCAACCGCGTCCAACCGCATGCGACCGAGACTTGCATGCATTCGCACCGAAGCACGAGCCCTTCAATTTCACAGGGCGCGGCGGCCTCCATGGGGTTCCGCTGAGCAAACTAATGCAACATGCTGTTCAGTGAATGAAACGCTATCATGTCGCGATGGTGAGGAACCGGCGACGCACGGCGTACTCCAACGAGTTGGCCGGGTTTCTTCAAGTTTCTTCTCCCGGCCCTTGATCCCTCGGTCTCAAAGGCCGAGGGATTTTTTCTTCTGAGCAGAAAAAGCTACTGCAGGCTGAGCCAGTCCATCGCGTCGCGCTCTCCGTTGAACAGCGCGATGTCGGGACATTGGGTCCGGCCCGAGGGAACGACCTCGGTGTCCACCAGGTCGGGCGTAGCCACCAGGACCACCCTGGTGCCGGGCGTGAGGGCGCGGCGAAGCCGGTCGCAGATTAGGAATTTGCCCTCCGCTTCGGGCGGCGTCGCGACCCGACGCAAGTCGATCAGCACGTGGTCCTGCCGCAACCGCGCGACGGCGGCCTTGACCATGTAGGCCAATTTGAGTGCGTCGCCGTTGCGCCAGCGCCCTTCCACGTCAAAGCGCATGTGCATGCTGTCGTGATGGGAAGCGACTACGAGATTCATCGGTCAGGAGGGTTGGAGTTCTGACTGAGCAGGATGCCATAGGGCCGCGCCCCGACCGGCTACAAACGGAATCAAAGGTAGCCAGAGGTACGCATCCATAAGGCGGCTGCACTCGCCGGTAGACCCGAACGCAAGCGAATCACCGGAGAGGACGGCGCTCGAAGCCCCCTTGACGCGCGGTTCGAGTCCCTCAACATCTTTCGATCAAGTCCGCGATCGAACAGTTGCTCAATCCCAACGAACAGGGCGCGGGCGGCCCGCGAACATTTGGCGCCGGCGAACTCAGGCGGCCAGCAGCCGCTCGAGCTTGGCGAGCGCGCCGGTCCAGCCCTGCTCGTGGGCGTCGCGGGCCTGCTTGTCGACGAAACGCTCGTGCGTGAAATGCATGTCGCAGCCTTGCGCCACAGGCTTCAGCTCGATCGTGACCAACGACACCCGCTCGGGCGTGGACTTCCAGGCCCAGGTGAATCGCAGCCGGCGCGGGGCCACCACCTCCTGATACTCACCCGAGACGTCGTGCTCCTGCCCGTCGGCCGTTCGAAATGCAATGCGATAACGGCCGCCCACCCGCACGTCGAGTTCGGCCTGGGACACGCTGTCCATCGCTCCCGGGCCGAACCAGCGACTCAGCGCTTGCGGGTCGGTCCAGGCCCGCCAGACCTTTTCGGGCGCGACCGGGTAGTGGCGGGTGATGGCGAGGCGGGGCTCTTCCTGGATCGTGTTGCTTGGGGCCATGGCTGGACTTGCTCCTGGTGGTACAGATAACGGCCGAGCGCGTCGAAGCGCCGGTTCCAGAATTGCCCGTAATGGGCCAGCCACTGCGCGGCCTCGCGCATTGGCTCGCCGGTGAGCTCGCAGCTGACCACCCGCCCTTCCTTGGAACGGGTCACCAGCCCCGCGGCTTCCAGCACCCGCAGGTGCTTCATGAACCCGGGCAGGGACATGCCGTGCGGCTGCGCAAGCTCGGTCACCGTGGCCGGTCCGTGCAGCAGGCGCTCGACCACCTCGCGCCGCGTCGCATCCGACAACGCCGCGAACACGTCGTCGAGGACAGCGTCGCCGGCCGCCATGGGCTGCTCGACGTTCAGGACGCGCCGCTCATGGCGGAAGGCTGGAGCATGCTGACGCGGTTGCCTTCGGTGTCGAAGAACGAGACGTATTGCCCGACGCCCGGTATCTCCATCGGCTCGCCCAGCAGCTTGCCGCCGGCAGTCGATACCTTGGCCATGGATTCCTTGATGTTCTGCACGGCGATCACCACCGAGGGATGTTGCGCGGGCCAGTCGGCATTGCGGGTGTAGAAGCCGCCGTTGATGGCGCCCGCCGCCGCGCCGGGCCTGCCGGCGGAGCCGGCCTCGGACGTGGTGGCCAGGACATAGTTGCCCATGTCCTCGCCCATCATCTGTGTCTTCCAGCCGAAGACCGATTGATAGAACCGGGCGATGCGCTCGCCGTTGTCATAGGGCATTTCGAAATGAACGACGGGGTCCATGGGGTCTCCTTGAC
>JAAOZX010000010.1 GCA_012274225.1 Comamonadaceae bacterium
GTCGACAACATCGCGGCCAATACGTACAAGGACGTGGCCGCAGTCCAGACCCTGGCGGTGGGCGCGCAGCTGGTGACCAGCGCCAAGGTCGACGCCGACACCGTCTACCAGATCACGAAGGCCTTGTACAACGACGCGACGCAGAAGGCGCTCGCCGCCGGCCACGCCAAGGGCAAGTTCATCACCAAGGAAAATGCGGTCAAGGGTGTCGGCATTCCGTTCCACCCGGGTGCCGAAAAGTTCTACCGTGAAGTGGGCTTGATCAAGTAACGTTGCGGCTGCAGCCGGACGCAGGGAGGCCCAGGGCCTCCCTGTTTTGTTTGGACGGAAGGGTTTTATGAGCACGATTGCGACGACTCTGGACGAGAGCAAGCTGCAGGAGCTCGAGGAGAAGTTCGACCCTGAAATGCGGTTCCGTCCGACGGTGCCGCCGGCGAGCCACATCGTCAAGTGGCTGCTGATCACCCTGTCGTGCTTCCATTACTACACCGCGGGCTTCGGGCTGCTGCGTGAAACCACCCATCGCGGGGTGCACCTGGCCTTCGTCCTGGGCCTGATCTTCCTGGTGTTCGCCGCCAGCAAGAAGAGCCACGACTCGCCGCCGGGAAACAGCTGGCTGTCGCCGGGCGGCGTGCCGCTGGTGGATTGGCTCCTGGGCATCGCCTGCGCAGTCAGCGTGCTGTACATCCCCTGGGTGTTCAACGACCTGGCATTCCGGGTGGGCAACCCGGACCTGTCCGACGTCGTGTTCGGCTCCATTCTCTTCATCACGTTGCTGGAAGCGACCCGCCGCTCCATGGGCTGGCCGCTGCCGATGATCGCCATCGGTTTCACCATCTACGCATTGGCCGGGCCCTACTTTCCGGGCCTGCTCAAGCACGCGGGCGCCAGCTGGAGCCAGATGATCAATCACCAATACCTCACCAGCCAGGGCATCTACGGCGTGGCGGTCGGGGTGGTGGCGACCTACGTGTTTCACTTCGTGCTGTTCGGGGTGATGGCCACGCGCATCGGCCTGGGGCAATTGTTCCTCGACATCGCCGCGAGCATCGCCGGACGTTACGCCGGCGGGCCGGCCAAGGTCAGCGTGTTCGGCTCGGCCATGTTCGGCATGCTGAGCGGCTCGTCGGTCGCGAACGCGGTGACCGTGGGCTCGCTGACGATTCCGGCCATGATCCGGGTCGGCTACAAACGCGAGTTCGCCGCCGCCGTCGAGGCCGCTTCCTCGACCGGCGGGCAGATCACGCCGCCGGTGCTGGGCGCGGCAGCGTTCCTGATGATCGAGTTCCTCAACGTCTCCTACCAGACGATCATCACCGCAGCCATCATCCCGGCGTTCATGCACTTCTTCGGCGTGTTCATGCAGGTGCACTTCGAGGCCAAGCGCTACGGACTGCGCGGCCTCACCGAGGCCGAGATGCCGCGGCTGAAGGAGTCATTGCGCCAGCGTTGGCCGACGCTGATCCCGCTGGTGCTGCTGATCTCGATCCTGGTGACCGGGCGCACGCCGTACCTGGCGGCGTTCACCGGCATCACCTCCTGCGCGATCGTGGGCCTCACAACCCAGACCAGCGGCAACCACGCCAAAAATTGGCTGATGCTGGTGGTGCTGCACGCGGTGCTGGCGTTGATCGCCTTCGTGGATCTCGGCCAGAACACCGAGTGGCTGAAGCTGGCCCTGTTTGCAGCCGGCGTGCTGCTGGCGCTGGCGGCCTGGAAGCTCGGCGGCGTGACCGGCCGGATCCGGCATGCGGTGCTCGTCGAGGCCTTCGAGACCGGCGCCAAATACGCGCTGGCCGTCGGCGCCGCTGCCGCCAGTGTGGGCATCGTGATCGGCGTGGTCACGCTGACGGGTGTCGGCTTCAAGATCAGCTACATCATCACCAGCTGGGCGACCATCATCGCCACCCATGTCGCCACGGTCCTGCCCACTGCCATCGCCGACACCCGCAGCCTGACGCTGCTGGCCGCCCTGGCCATGACGGGCATCGTGTGCATCCTGATGGGTTGCGGCATCCCCACCACCGCCAACTACATCATCATGGTCACGGTGGCGGCGCCCACCTTGGTGCAACTTGGCGTCCAGCCACTGGTGGCGCACTTCTTCGTGTTCTATTACGGCGTGCTGGCCGACATCACGCCGCCGGTAGCGCTGGCGGCCTATGCCGCGGCTGCGATGGCCGGTGCCGACCCGTTCCGCACCGGCAACACGGCCTTCCGCCTTGGCATGGCCAAGGTGTTGGTGCCTTTCGTGTTCGTGTTCTCGCCGTCGCTGCTGCTGGTGGCCAATGGTTTCACCTGGTATGACTTCGGCGTCACCTTCGTCGGCTGCATCCTGGGGATCGTCGTGCTCGCGGCAGCGCTCAGCAAGTTCTTCCTGGTCGAGATGAAACGCTGGGAGCAGTTGCTGTGCGTCGTTGCTGCCTTGCTGCTCATCGCTCCGGGCCTGATCGTGACCTTGGTCGGTGCCGCCCTCGCAACGCCGGTGCTGCTGCGTCAGCTCGCGGCATGGAAGCTCGCCAACGCGGCGCCGTCGACTGCCTGACGCGGCTGTGGGACTGCGCTGACCCGGCGCGTAGGCCCCCTTCCAAATTCGCTCTCGCAGGGTTCAGAGCATCCCATCTGCGCTTCCGTCGCGACATACTCGCCGGCTCGATTCAGTCAGGGAGATCACGATGAACGAACGCAAGACACTTTCGATACTGCACCGGGTGCCAGTCATCCTCGCAGTGACGGCGGCATCCTATGGATTGCCGCTGCAGGCGCAGACCACCGCTCAGTGCATCGTCGGCCACAGCCTGTCGCGGCCTGCCGCGGCGGATTCCGAGCGACCGATGCACGACCGCCGGCTGGTGCGGCAGCGCTGATTCGTCGCCGGCACCGAAGCCGCCTGCGGGCGGCTTTTTTCGAGTGCCCGCAGTCCGTACGTCGCGCGTTGCTCCAGCGGCGAAGCAGCGCTACGCCGGCAGCCTGACGGCCTTGCGCGCTGCCACCTTGCGCGGCTGGCCGCGCCCCTGCCACTCATCAACGTAGCCCTTGAGGAAAGCCTGGAAGCCCTGCGCCGCCGGCGCGAGCCGCACCCCGCGACGGGTGAGAAACGACGTCTCGCGCCGCACCACGGGGTCCGCCAGCCGCATGAAGCGAATCCGGTACAGCTGGGCAATCGCGTTGGCATAGGACGGCAATACGGCCACGCCAAGGCCGGCGTCCACCATTCCGACCACCGTCCAGAGATGCGACACTTCGTAGGCCGGCTGGATCTCGATCCCCGCGCCGCCCAGCGACTCGTTGATCAGCTGCCCCACGGAGTTGTCCCGCGTCAGCGCGATGAAGGGGTGCCCGGCCAGTGCCCGCCATGTCACCTGGCGCCGCGACGCCAGCGGGTGGTCGACCGCGCAGGCGAGCACGAGGGTGTCGGTCATCAACGGCTCGGCCACCAATTCGCGCGCGGATCGCTCGAAGGTACCGATGCCGAAATCCACCTCGCCGTCACGCACCTTCGGCTGGATCTGCCCGGCCAGGACGTCGTGCAGCACGACGCTGACGCCAGGTTGCAGCTGGGCGTAGCGGGCGATGGCGCGGGGCAGCAGCAGGGACGACATCAGCGGCGTGGCGGCGATGGCCACCCGGCCGCGCTTCTGCGCGGCCAGCTCGCGCGAACTGGCGACCGCACCCTCCAGCTCGAGCATCACCTTTTGCGCGACCGGCTGGAATTCGCGCCCGGCATCTGTCAATTGCACCAGCCGCGTCGTGCGGTCGAACAGCCGCAGCCCGAACACGGCTTCCATCTCGCTGATGAGCACGCTGACAGCGGATTGAGTCAGATGCAGCCGGTTGGCGGCGGCCGTGAAGCTTCCCGCCTGCGCCACCGCAAGGAAGGCCCGGACCTGCCGGAGCGTCAGATTCATGACTTTTCCTTATCAACCGAGCTAAATAATGAAATTGTAGGATGACCGCGCCCGTGCAATCCTTTGCCCGTTCGTGGGTCGGATTCGCGGAGACAACAATGAAGCTGGATCTGTTCAATCACATCTTTCCGGCGGCGTTCTACCAGGAGATGCTCAAGGTGGCGCCCAACGGCAAGGACATGCACAAGCGCGTGCGGGAGATCCCGTGCATCGTCGACCTCGACGAGCGCTTCCGCATCATGGACAAGTTCGGCAGCGACTACCAGCAGGTGATTTGCCTGCCGTCGCCGCCGATCGAGGTGTTCGGGCCGCCGCCGGTGTCCACCCGAATGGCCCGGCTGGCCAACGACGGCATGGCGGAGCTGGTGGCCAGGCACCCCGATCGCTTCCCGGCATTCATCGCTTCGCTGCCGATGAACGACCCGGATGGGCTGATGCGCGAGACGGAGCGGGCCATCAACGAGCTGGGCGCGGTGGGCGTGCAGGTCTTCACCAACGTGCTGGGCAAGCCGCTCACCGCGCCGGAGACGATGCCGTTGTTCGGGCTGATGGCCAAGATGGACCTACCGATCTGGCTGCACCCGGCGCGGGGGGCCGATGTCCCCGACTACAAGCAGGAGAGCAAAAGCCACTATGAGATCTGGTGGACCCTGGGGTGGCCTTACGAGACCAGCGCGGCAATGGCGCACATGGTGTTCGAGGGATTGTTCGATACCTATCCTGACCTGAAGGTCATCACCCACCACATGGGCGGCATGATTCCGTACTTCGAGGGCCGGGTCGGTCCGGGCTGGGACCAGCTGGGCAGCCGCACCTCGGACCAGGACTACACGCTGCTGCTCAAGAAGCTGAAGAAGCGGCCGCTGGACTACTTTCGCATGTTCTATGCCGACACGGCGTTGTTCGGCGCCCGGGGCGCGACCCGGCTCGGCCTGGAATTCTTCGGGGTCGATCATGTGGTGTTCGCCTCGGACGCACCGTTCGACCCGGAAAAGGGATCGGCTTACACGCGCTTGACCATCGAGATCATCGATTCGCTGGATATCACGCCGGCACAGCGCCATGCCATCTACGAAGGCAATGCCCGCAAGCTGCTGAAGCTGGCGCCGTCGGGCCGCTGACACCGGGAGGGGCGGACAGCGCAAAGGCCGCTAACTCGGGGCAAGCGCAAGGATTTCGCCGACAGCAGCCGGGACGCCACGGCGCACAATGGCGCGCCCTCAACAACCCGACATGTCGATGTTCCTGGTCCTCGCCGCCTGCGCGTTTGCCAGCAGCTTTTCGCTGCGGCTGATCGATCCGCTGATCCTGCCGGTGGCAGCCCACTTTGCCGTGGTCACCACCCAGGCGGCGATGCTGAGCCCGGCGTACGCCCTGCCCTACGCGCTGTCGCAACCGTTTCTCGGTCCCATCAGCGACCGCTTCGGGCGCCTGCGCTGCATCCGTGTCTGCAGGGCCGGGTTGGCCGCCGCCCTGCTGTTCGGTGCCGTGGCGCCGACTTTCGAGACCCTGTTCGCGTCGCGCATGATCGCCGGCGTCTTCGGCGGCGGGCTGGTGCCGCTGGTACTCGCGGCACTCGGCGATGCCTACGACATGGCCGGCCGCCAGGTGGCGATCGGACGCATGCTGTTCGCGCTCATCACCGGCCAGATGCTGGGTTCCATCGTTGCCGGATCCGCGAGCTCGGCTTATGGCTGGCGGACCGCATTCTGGATTTCGTGCACCCTCGCCGTGCTGGCCGCCATCGTGGCGTGGACCGCCTTGCGCCCCGGCCAGCCCAACGGCGCGGGCGCCGCCGGCCACGCCTCGTTCCGGGCGCTGTACGCCCGCGTGTTCGCCAATCCCAAGGCGAAATGGCTGTATCCCAGCGTATTGATCGAAGGCGCGCTCTTCTTCGGGTTCTTTCCATACGCGGGCGAAGCGCTGCTCGGCATGGAGCCGGGCTCGGGCCGCGAGGTCGCGACCCGAGTGGGCTTCGTGCTCGGTGCGTTCGGCGTCGGCGGGCTGGTCTATGCGTTCACGGTGCGCAGGTTGATCAGCACACTTGGCGTCAGGCGGATGTGCGTGACGGCTTCGCTGCTGGGCGCGGCTGCCTACGCGGTGCTGGCCATTTCGGTGAACTGGTGGCAGGCGGCGGGCGCGATGCTGGCGAGCGGACTGGCTTTCTACATGCTCCACAACTGCCTGCAGACCGAGGCCACGGAACTGGCACCTTCGGCCCGCGGCTCGGCGGTCGCCCTTTTCGCATCGGCCCTGTTCCTCGGACAGGGCGTCGGTCCGCTGATCTATGGGCCGCTCTCCCGGGTGGCCGGGCACGCCGGCGCCTACTTGCTGGTGGCCCTGGCGCTGGCGCTCCTCGGCCAGGTGGCAATGCGGCGAATTGTGGCGGGGCGCCCGATGACCGGCTGACGCTTGGACCGGTCCGCAGCGTGCACAATCCGCCGACAA
>JAAOZX010000341.1 GCA_012274225.1 Comamonadaceae bacterium
GAAGGGCCGCGTAGAGCCCCAGGGCGACGAGCGCGGTCGCGCAAAAGACGACGAAGCTGGCAACGGTGGTGATGACGAGGTGACGCATGATGGGATTCCCGTTGTGGATGGACTCCGGGGACCCGTGGCCGACGGCGTTGGCGCGCCGCGGGACGAGTCCTCCTGCGTCAACCGTTCGCAGGTTACATGCCAACCTCGAGGAAACCCGGTGTTCGCTGCAAGTCCTTGATTAACAACGATTTGTGCCGCAGGCGTCGGTGGCGGCCGCGTCACCGGCAATGCAACGTGGGTGCGTGCACCCGCGCTGCGGTGTAGGTGGGTGAAACCACCCATCTGTCATGCGCCCGTCGCCCCTTGCTCGGCGGCGCGGTACAGACCGTGTTTGGCCATGCGATAGCGCAAGGTGTCGCGCGTCACCCCCAGCGCGCGTGCGGCGAGACTCACGTTCCAGTGGTGCGTTTCCAGCGCCTTGCTCAGATGGTGGCGCTCGATGGCGCCCAGGGATACCCCGCCCGTTTCCGTGCCTGCGATGGCGAACGTGGACTGCCCGTCGGGCAGATCGTTTGGTTCCTGGTGCGCCGGCAACCCCAGATCGGCGGCCGTGACAAACGGGTTGCGCTGAATCAGCACGATCCGCTCCAGCACATTGCGCAGCTCCCGCACATTGCCCGGCCACGAGTAGCCCACCAGGGCCGCTTTCGCGTTCTGGTGCAGCAGCAGCGCAGTGCGGCCGTAGCGCGAGGCCAGTTGTGTGAGAAAGTGCTCGGCCAACTCCACGACGTCGTCGCCGCGCTCGCGCAAGGGCGGAATCCTGATCTGGAACACGCTCAGGCGATACAGCAGGTCGCTGCGGAAGCGCTTTTCCGCGGCTTCCTGGCCCAGGTCGCGGTTCGTCGCGGCCACCACGCGCACGTTCACGCGCCGGTCGCTCACGGCGCCGATCGGACGGACCTTGAGGTTCTCGAGCACCCGCAGCAGCTTGGCCTGGAGCGAAAGTTCCAGCTCGCCGATCTCGTCGAGAAAAAGCGTTCCGCCGTCCGCGGCCTCGATCAAGCCGATCTTGCGCGCCCGCGCGTCGGTGAAGGCGCCCTTCTCGTGGCCGAACAGTTCGTCCTCCATCAGATGCGAGGGCAGCGCGGCGCAGTTCACCTCGATGAACGGACCGTCATGGCGCGGCCCGGCCAGATGGCAGGCGCGCGCCGCGAGTTCCTTCCCGGTGCCGGTCTCGCCCTGGATCAGCACGGGCGACACCGGCGAGCCGTCGGACGGCTCGGACTCGGCGACGTTGCGCACGAGCTGTCGCAGGGACTCCATGGGCGGCGAACCGCCGATCAGCGCTTCGATGCTCGCGTGGCGGTTGTCGCGGGCCTTCAGGTATTGCAGCACGGCCTTTTCCGACCGCTCCTTCAGGGCCCGCTGGATCACCTCGTTCAAGGCAGCCAGGGAAAGCGGCTTGGTCAGCAGGTCCATCGAGCCGGCCTTCATGGCTTCGACGGCCAGGTTGATGTTCCCGTATCCCGTGATCATCACGATGCGGACCTGCGGGTCCGAGCGACGCAGCTCCCGGATGACGTCCAGGCCGTTCACCCCCGGCAGGTGGAAATCGACGATGACCGCATCCGGTGACAGCTGTTCGGCCAGTTGCAGTCCGGTCTCGCCGTCGTGAGCGAGGCTCACCGAGTGCCCCTGCCGCTCGAAGAAGCGCGCGATGTTCTTTCCGAGGACCGCTTCGTCCTCAATGACCAGCAATTGCGCCATCCGGCACCTCCTGCAAATCCATGTCCCCGATCGAGGGGACGGTAGCCAACGGGAGAGAGATTGTGAGGCGGGTTCCCTGGCCGGCCTGGGATCGGAGCTCGATCGAGCCGTTCCACTGCGTGAGCGTGCGCCTCGCCAGGGCCAGCCCGATCCCAAGTCCGCCGCTCTTGGTGCTGAAGAACGGCCGGAAGAGCGCGTGCCGGGTGTCCTCGGTAACTCCGACGCCGGTGTCCGTCACGCTCATTTGCAGCTGGGAGTCGGCCACCACCCAGGCGATCGCCATGTTGCCGCCGCGCGGCATGGCCTCGATGGCGTTGGCCAGCACACTCAGCAGGATCTGCCGCAGCATGGCGGGGTGGGCAATCACCGCCGGGGCAGCCCCGGCCTGCAGTTCCCAGACCACGCCGCAGCGATCCATCTCGGTCTGCAGTTCCTGCAGGCAGTCGCGCCACAGGGCGACCGTGGCCACGGGCTCGAGCAGCAGCTGGGTGGCCTGCGAGACCCTGACAAGTTCGGTAATCCAGCGGTTCGCCCGATCCACCGACCCCATGATGTCCTCGCAGTGCTCCGGGCACTCGGCGGGATCGACCGCGCCACTGCCCAGCATCTCGGCAGAGGCGCGGATGGACGCCAGCGGATTTCTCAGGTTGTGCGCGACGGCGCCGGCCAGTTCTACGGCACTGGAGAGCGCCTGCGACTCCGACAGCCGCGCGTGCTGTTCACGCATCACGTTGTCGGCGCGCCGGATCACCCCGTTCAGGCCGACGAACAGCACCACGGCAGACACGGCACAGGCCACCCACAGCTCGATCAGCGCGGCACGTATCGACGCGTTCAGCTGCAAGGGCACCTTGTAGAGCTCGATCACGCCCAGCATCTTGCGGGTCTGCGGGTCGACCACCGGGATGTAGCTCTCGACGTAATAGTTGGTTTGGGTTTGTGCTGCCAGGCCCACATGCTCCGACTTGTCCGAGGTCAGCCGGTCCAGCGTGCCGCTGTGAACCACCAGCTTGCCGGTCAAGGCTTCGACCAGTTCGTCGTTGTCCTGGTCCTGGTGGCCGATCAGATCGCTATCGGTCGACCAGACCACGCGGCCCTGCGCGCTGAAGGCATTGGCGCGCACGGGTTCCGTCATCGTGGCCAGGTGGGCCATCGAATCGAGGAAACGCCGCCTGAGTTCGGGATCCGTCGAATTCGACAGGAAATCGCCTGACTTGTCGGTGACCAGCAGGTTCTGGATGAAGTCCATGCTGACCTGGCCTTCCCGGCGCAGCATCCGCTCGGTCATGATGCTGGACAGGAGCCAGCCGAGGCCCAGGGCGATGCCCAGGATCACTCCCAGACTGGTCAAGGCGAACTGGCGCCGCAGGTTGAACGTGCGCGCTACATCCTCAGGTGCACTCGTCATAAGCTTCTCTCCTGGTCATTCAAAGCAACTTCTGCGCCCGCCAATAGCTGGCATGCGAAATGCTCTCAGGAGCGCAGCGGATTACATGCGACGGCGATCGGGTGATCGACCATTGAGTACGATGACGCGGGGCTCTCTAATTGAACTGCGGAAGCTGAAGGAGTACCCGTGCCTCACACCAGGAAGATCCTGATCGTCGACGACGAGGAAATCTTCGCGGATAACCTCAAGAATTATTGCGCGCGCTGCGGCTGGGATTCGCTGGTGGCCTGCACAGGCAAACTGGCCGTGGCTGCTGCATCCGACTTCCTCCCTGAAGTGATCCTGCTTGACTATCGCCTTCCGGACATGGACGGCTTCGACGTCCTCGAGGCCATTCGCGCCGGCCAGCTCCGCTGCCCCTGCGTCCTGATGACGGGCCATCCCGCCGAAACGGTGCGGGCCGGCGCGCAGCGTCACGGCATCGGGCGAATCCTGTACAAGCCGTTTTCGCTGAGCGACATGGATGCGGCTTTGGTGGCGGCGGTGGCCGACTTCTCGGCCGGTTCCGGCAGCGCGGTTCCTCCTCAATAGTCGGTCTCGCCCGGCACAAGGCGGCCGCTGCGCACGCCTTCATTCGCCGGGGCATTTTCCCCAACTCCGGGCTTTTGCCCACCCTAACGCGGGTCCCCCGCCGGCTCGCCTGCCTGCGATCTCAGGCGACCGACGCGGGCATCGCACCTCGAGCGTGACGGAATTGGCGGTTGGCACGGTTAGTGCTGACACCGGTTATTACAAATACAAGAGATGCACGTTGGCCGCATCTCCAGCACCACCAACCCGTTTTAGGAGCTCGAAATGAGTCGAAGTGTCGGAAATTGGCGGCGACAGTCACCCGCCATGCAGTGGTTCAAATACACGACTGCATTCAGCGCCGTCCTGATGGCGCTTGCCACCCAGGCCGGTTCATTGGATTACTTCGGCCAGCCGCCGACGACCGATCTATCCGCTTACACCGATCAGCCGATCGTCCCGGCTGCGGCGCTCGCGGCCATCCTCACGATGCCGCCAACCAACGAGGGTGCAATGATGCTGCCGGGCGGCACCTACGGCACCAAGGCCCAGGAAGCTGCCGCCAACGTGCTGCCGCCCGCCTTGCAGACCTCCTCCAACTTCCCGACCAACGGCTATCCGAGCCCGCTCTTTGGCGCGCAGCGCTACACGCAGAAGCTGCTGATGTTCGAGGAGTTCGGCACCGAAAAGCTCGACCCGACGCAGCCGCCGCCCAGCATGGCATTCCCGAGGCCCAAGCTCGGCCCGTTGCCGGCGCAGGATCCGAACGAAATCGGTGCCAGCGGCCCGGCGCCCAGCGAGCTGGACGCCTTCCTGAAGCAACCCGGCATCGCTCCGTATCCGACCCAGTACGCGAACACGTCGATGCTCAATCCCTGGAAGTCCGACATCGAGCAATACCTCGGAACCTTCCTCACCAATCCGCCGGCCGAAGGACGCCCGCCCGGGGAGGGCTGGGCCCACCAGCGCTGGAACGAGTTCACGCCCCAGGCCTACTTCACGACGGTGCAGGCCGGCGCGCGCATGAACACCGGCGTGCGCGATCACATGCAGATGCATAACTACGCGGTTGGTGAATTCGGCCCCGGCGGGCTGTACCACAACACCGCCGGGCTGGCCTCGACCAATGGCAGTACCAACGGCATCGGCCCCCGCTTCCACCCGAACATGCCGGTGCAGCAGCACGACTCGCTGTGGACGTTCGACGGCACCTTCCCGCCCAAGCTGCTGATGGTGCGCTATGGCCAGCCGGTCATGATGCGCCACTACAACGCGTTGCCGATCGACCCGGGCGCCAACCGCGGCTTCGGGATCCATACCATCAGCACGCACGAGCACAACGGCCACAACCCGGCCGAAAGCGACGGCTTTGCCAACGCGTTTTTCTACCCGGGCCAGTTCTACGACTACCGCTGGCCGATCCAGTTGGCGGGCTACGACACCATCAACACCACGGCCTCCGATCCGCGCGCGGCGTTCCCGTGCGCGCCGGGCGAAACGCTGTGGACCAATGACATGACGCCGGGCAAGAAGACCTGCCAGAACGGCACCATCAAGATCCGCGGCGACTGGCGCGAGACGATGAGCACGCACTGGTTCCATGACCACATGGTCGATTTCACCGCGCAGAACGTCTACAAGGGCAACGCGGTGATGATGAACTACTACAGCGCCCTGGACCGCGGCAACGAGGCCGTCAACGACGGGGTCAACCTGCGCATGCCCAGCGGCTCGGCCCTGCCCTGGGGCAACCGCGACTACGACGTGAACCTGGTCTTTGCCGACAAGGCCTGGGACAAGACCGGCCAGCTCTGGTTCAACCCCTTCAACAAGGACGGCTTCCTCGGCGACAACCTGATGGTCAACTGGCAATACGCGCCCTACCTGGACGTGCGCGCGCGGCGCTACCGCTTCCGGATTCTCAACGGATCGGTGTCGCGGATCCTGTCGATGGGCCTGGTGCAGCAGGTGGCCGGCGAGAAGACCGGCAAGTACCCCGGACCGAAGGGCTCCAAGGTGTCCTACAACCCGGTGCCGTTCCACATGGTCGCCAACGACGGCAACATCATGGAGCACGCCGTGCCGTTCGACGGCACCATGGACCTGATGCACGACGGCAACCTGTCGGAATACTTCGGGCGGCTGCCCTCCCAGGGCGTTGCCGAACGCTACGACATCGTCGTCGACTTCGCCAAGTTCAAGGCCGGCGACAAGCTGTACTTCATCAACATGAAGGAGCACGAGTCGGGCGTGGGCAGCAAGCGCGACGTGCCGATGGCCGACATCCTCTCGGAGACCTACAAGGCCGTGCTGAAGACCAACTCGAACGGGACGCAGCAGTGGACCAACGGCGACCCCTGCGTCGGCAAGGTCATGGAGGTGCGGGTCCAGTCCTACGCCGGAACCGACCTGAGCCTGAACCCGAAGGACTACGAGCCGGCCAAGCCGGGCAAGGCCGCGGGCAAGACCATGATCCCGCTCTGGATGGATCGCAGCAACCCGGCCGACATGCAGAAACTGCAGACGGCGCTGAGCCGCACGTTTGAATTCGGACGCGGCGGCTCCGACGACCAGCCCTGGACGATCAAGACCGATGGCGAGACTGCCTACAACGCCGACATGCGCCGGATCAGCGCGGCCCCCCGACTGGCCAACGGCCCGACCGACGCCGGCTGGAGCGGTGCGGGGACGGTCGAGATCTGGAACCTCAAGACCGGCGGCGGTTGGACCCACCCGGTCCACGTGCACTTCGAGGAGGGCATCGTCCTGAACCGCGGCGGCAAGGCGCCACCGGAGTGGGAGACCGGGGCCCGCAAGGACGTGTACCGGATCGGCTCGGAACCTGACAGCACCCAGAGCATCCAGTTCGCGATCCACTTCCGCGAGTTCGCCGGGACCTACATGGAGCACTGCCACAACACGCAGCACGAGGACAACGCCATGCTGCTGCGCTGGGACATCGAGCGTCCGGGCCAGTTCCAGGTGATGCCCACGCCGATGCCGACCTGGGATGGCGTCCAGTACGTCAATGCCACAGGCA
>JAAOZX010000342.1 GCA_012274225.1 Comamonadaceae bacterium
GAGATGCCGATGACCTTGGAGCCCGGATCCACTCGGCGCAGGACGTCGCCCAGGGTTTCCGCCTTGAGGTTGCGCGGGCTGGTGCCGTCCAGGGGATGGGTCTTGTGGCCGATGTAGTGGGCCGAGGTGTCGCCGGTGTTGTAGACCGGCGCACCGGTGTTCGGGTCCAGCCACTCGTTGCCGATGATGCCGGTGCGGTGCGGATAGGCGCCGGTGAGCATCGTGGCATGGCCGGCCGCGGTCACGGTGAATGCATGGGCGTAGGTCGCGTTGGCAAACCAGGCGCCGCGGTCCAGGAAGCGCGCCAGCCCGTCGGGCCCCAGTTGATCGCGGTAGGCCAGCACCTGCCGCTGCGGCAGGCCATCGACCGCGAGGAAGACCACCAGCCGGGGCCGCTCGGGCGCGGTGGGGGTGGGGGTGACGGCACAGGACGCGAGCACCGCCGACAGCACGACGGCGATGGAAAGGCGCAAGAAGCTGCGTTTGTTCATACCGCTAGGCTAACCCAACCCTCACCCCGCGCCATCGGGGTTGCCGTGTCAATGCTTCGTTCCGGCGGGGTCGCAGCGGCCTGACAGGATGTAGATGCCGCCCAGCAGCGCGGTGTCGAACACCACGTCGCGCAGGCGACGACGCAGCTTGTCCCACGGCTGGCCCAGGCTTGCCAGCTCGGTGACCGAATACAGGGCCGCGGCCATCACGAAGCCGTTGGCCGGCCACATCCAGGGCGGTGCCCACTGCAGGCCGGTGGCGACCACGCAGGCCCCGGGCTTGAGGTGATCCAGTACGTTGTCGATGGCCGCGTCCTCGCGCAGGATGTCGTGCACGAAATGGAACAGCGCGGCATCGGCCTGGGTTGCGATCGGCGCCACGGCCGCCGGCGCGCAGACCAGGTCGACGTTGTGCCAGTGGGCCCGTTGGACCCGGGTCCGGGCATTGGCCATCATCTCGGGGCATTGCTCGATGCCGACAATGCGGCCGTCGCGGCCAAGCCGCTGCTCAAGCAAGCCGAAACTCAACCCGGTCCCGCACCCCACGTCCAGCACCGTGGCGCCGGGCCCCAGGTTCAGGCTGGCAATGGCCTGCTCGCGAATGGGTTCGAAGAGCGCGAGTTCCTGGTCGTAAAAGCGCGCTCGCCGCCGATACTGGGCCAGCGCGGCCGAACGGTCGGGCCCCCGACGTCGCGGAAGGATAGGCATGGCATCACTCACGCGGCCGCTAGGGGGTGATGACCACCAGGACGCTGCAGGGGGCATGTTCGATCAGCGCACCCGAAATCGAGCCGCGCCACCAGCGCGCCGCCCAGCTGTCCAGGTGCTTGTGGCCCACCACCACCAGGCTGGCTTCGATCTTGCGCGCGTACTTGGTGATCTCGTCCACCGCTTCGCCCACCAGGACTTCGCCGCGCGCCGCGTGGCCGGCCTCGGACAGGCGGCGCAAGCCGTCTTCCAGCACGGCACGGTGCTTTTTCTTCTGGCGCTCCTCCAGTTCCATGTCGTAGACGCCACCTTCCAGGCCAACGAAGCTCATGGCCGACGGCATCACCGCGATAAGGAAGAGCTCGGAATGGCTCCACTGCGCGACATCCTGGCAGTCGAGCAAGGCTTTCTGGCCAGCGTCGGATCCGTCGTAGGCCAGCAGGATTCGCTTGTACATGGCGCGCTCCAAGGTTGTGGGTCGCTACAAGCATAGACGCTGCCGGGTAAGGCCACAACCGGAACGCCCCGCACGCTCGAGCCTGGACCTTGATTACAGTCGCCTAGCGACCGCGAACCGGGTCGCGCAGCAGGTCATCCAGAAAGGCGCGCGGGAACTCGCGCGCGATGCAATCGGCCAGGCCTTCGAACACGCTGTCCAGAGTGGGCACGCCCGCACCGAACAGAGCCCGCAGCACGGCGGGCTCCTCGAACATGCCGTGCAGGTAGACGCCCAGCGCCCGGCCGTCGCCGCTCAACCAGCCCAGTCCGTGCCCCAGCACCGGCTGCGCCGCCGCCATCGCCGGATGCTGCACGGTTCGGCCCTGGTGGATTTCGTAGCCCTGCACGGCGACGCCGGACAGTGCGGACCAGGGACCGGCCAGGGACTCGAATCGCGCCGCGGCGCGCTGGACGACCTTGTCCGCCTCGAACACGGTCACCAGGGGCAGCAAGCCGAGGCCGGGCCCGTTGCTTTCGATGGCCTGCGGATCGATCAGCGCCTCGCCCAGCATCTGCAGCCCGCCGCAGACGCCCAGCACCGCACCGCCGCGCGCGGCGTGCCGCGCGATCGCCGCGTCCAGGCCCTGCGAGCGCAGCCAGCGCAGGTCGGCGCTGGTGTGCTTGGAGCCGGGCAGGACGATCCAGTCGGCGCCGGCGACATCGGCCGGCGAGCGGACCCACACCACGCGCACGCCGGCCAGGTGCTTGAGCGGCTGGAATTCGTCGAGGTTGCTCACGCGCGGATAGGCGATCACCGCGATCGTCGTCCTGACTTCGCCGGTGCCGCGGCCGCGGTCGTCGAAGATGCCGTCCTCCTCGGGCAGACCGTGCTCGCGCCACATCGGAAGCGTCGCCACGGTCGCGACACCCGTCAGGTCCTGCAGCATCTGCGGGCCCGGCGCCAGCAGCGCGCGGTCGCCCCGGAACTTGTTCAACACGAAGCCCGCGATCCGCGCGCGCTCGGTGCCATCGAGCAGCGCCCAGGTACCGTACAGGTGCGCGAAGGCCCCGCCCCGGTCGATGTCGGTCACCAGCAGGCAACGCGCGTCACCGTGCTGCGCCACCCGCAGGTTGACGATGTCGCTGGCGCGCAGGTTGATCTCCGCCGGCGAGCCGGCGCCCTCGAGCACCACCACGTCGTTCTCCGCGCGCAGCGCGTCGAGCGCGCCGGCAACCACCGGCCAGACCCGCTCGCCGCGCTCGTGCCAGGGCACGCGCGACAGTTCATCATTGACCTGGCCGAGCAGCACGACCTGGCTGTGGGTATCGCTCTCGGGCTTGAGCAGCAGCGGGTTCATGCGCACCTCGGGCTCGACCCCGGCGGCCAGTGCCTGGAAGTACTGCGCGCTGCCGATCTCGCCGCCGGCCACCACCCGCGCGTTGTTGCTCATGTTCTGGGCCTTGAACGGCGCCACCTTGAGACCGCGCCGCGCATACCAGCGGCACAGGGCCGTGGCCAGCCAGCTCTTGCCCGCGCCGCTGGTCGTGCCCAGCACCATGACGCAGCGCGCGGTCATCGCGCGGCCCCGGCTTGCGCTGCGCGGCGCCGGTCACATGACGACGGGCGAAGGTCCATCTCAGGCCGCTGCGAATTCGTTGGGCAGCGCCAGCCACTGCCCGTCCAGCTCATGCACGGCGATGCGCCCGTCGAACACCTGCTCCAGCGCGCGATGGGTGGCCGGCTGGGCGCAGGCGCCCTGGTGCAGTACCCGGCCGGCGCGCATCACCACCATCTCGTCGGCATGCAGCGCCATGGTGATCTCGTGCAGCACGCTCACGGCGGTGCCGCCGCGCTGCACATGCCGGCGCACGATGCGCAGCCAGTCCGCCTGGTGCGGCGGGTCGAGGTTGGCCAGCGGTTCGTCCATCAGCAGCAGCGGGGCCTGCACCGCCAGCGCCCGCGCCAGCAGCACCCGCTGGCGCTCGCCGCCCGACAGGCTGCCCAGGGTGCGGCCCCGCCAGTCCCAGCACTGGGTCTCGTGCATCGCGGCCTCGACCGCGGCGTGGTCGGCGCGGCTGGGCGCGCCGAGCCAGGACTGGTGCGGCAGCCGGCCCAGCATGACCACGTCGTACGCCGTGAGGTCGTGCCCGCCGCCCTCGCTCTGGCCCAGCCAGGCCAACATGCGTGCGCGCTCGCGCGTGCTCCAGGCGCCGGCGTCGCGCTCGCCGATGCGGATGGCGCCGCGCGCCGGCAGCAAGTGCGCCAGCGCCTTGAGCAGCGTGGTCTTGCCCGCGCCGTTGGGTCCGACGATGGCGGTCCAGCGGCCCGCCGGCAACGCCAGGTCGATCCCGTGCAGGATCTCCACGCCGCCGAGCGCCACCCGCAGCCCGCTTGCCGAGAGCGCGACCGCGGTCACAGCGGCCTCCGGTGCATCAGCCACAGCAGGTAGCCGCCGCCCAGCACGGCCGTGAGGACGCCCACCGGCAACTCTTGCGGCGCCAGCAACCAGCGCGCCAGCACGTCGGCCGCCAGCAGCAGCACGCCGCCGGCCAGCGCGGCCAGCGGCAACAGCCAGCGATAGGTCGGCTTCACCGCGGAGCGCACCAGGTGCGGCGCCACCAGGCCGATGAAGGCGATGAGCCCGACCTGGGCCACGGCGGCGCCGGTGGCCAGGGCCATCACGGCGACCAGCACCACCCGCGCCGGCCCCAGGGCGATGCCCAGGCTGGCGGCGGTGGTCTCGCCCAGCGACAACGCATCCAGGGCCCGGCTGAAGGCGATCGCCACCAGCAGGCTGGCCGCGAAGACCGCTGCCAGCAGCGCGACGGCGGACCAGCCCAGAAAGCCGGTGGTACCCATCAGAAAGGCCTGCATCGCCCGCATCACCTCGGGCACCCGGAACATCACCAGCGCCGACAGCGCGCCGAACACCATGCCGACGATCACGCCGGCCAGCAACAGCCGCAGCGTGTGTTGAACCCCGCGCGCCAGCGCCAGCGTGGCCAGCACGGCCACCACCGCGCCGGCAAAGCCCGCGCCAGTGAGACCCAGCCGGGCCAGCCAGCCCGAGGCCGCGATCGGCGAGATCCCGATCAGCACCAGCAGCAAGGCGACTCCCAGCGCAGCGCCGGTGGCGCTACCCAGCAGATACGGATCGGCCAGCGGATTGCGAAAGAGGCCCTGTGCCACGGCGCCCGCCAGGCCCAGCAATGCCCCCGCCAGCCACGCACCCAGGGTGCGCGGCAGCCGGATGTCCCACAGGATGGATGCGGATGCGTCATTGCCATGGGCCCACAGCGGCTCCCAGCCCAGGCTGCCGACGGCCACACCGGCGGCGCAGAGCACGGCCGTCGCCGCTATCAGCAGCAGGGCCACCGGCGCGGGGGCGTGCAGGGGCTGGGCACTCATGGCGCGTGACTGGCCGGTGGTTGCTGCAGGCATTGCGCCAGCAGGCCGGCGGCCTCGCCCAGGCGCGGTCCGGGCCGCATGATCACATCCGACTGGGCGCGATCGAGATGGCAGACGCGGCCGTCGCGCACCGCGCGTATCGCTCTCCAGCCGGGGCGCTCGCCCGGCTCTGGGTGCGCGGCGCCGTCCGACAACATGATCACCTGCGGGTCAGCCCGCACCACGAATTCGGGATTGAGCTTGGGCACGCTGCCCAGCCGGGCCGGCACGATGTTGACCACACCCAGGCGTGACAGCAATTCGCCGATGTGCGACGCCTCGCCGGCCGCATAACCGCTGCCGATCTCGAAGTAGACCGTGGTGCCGCGGGCCGAACGCGGCAGGCGCTGGGCCGCCGCTTCGATCCCGCCGTCGATGCGGCGCCAAGCCGCGTCCGAGTCGGGCACGCCCAGCACTTTCGCCAGCGTGTGGAAGGTTCTTTGCACATCGGCCAGCGTCTTGAGGTCGACGCCCAGGACCGGGATGCCCAGGCTTTGCAACCGCTCAATCGCGCGCGAGGTGGTCCCCAGCAGCACCAGGTCGGGCTTGAGCGCCACGACCCGCTCGATGTTGACGTCCTCTCCGCCCAGGTGCGGCAAGCGCTGCACCGATTCCGGCCAGTTGGCATAGTCGTCGACGCCGACCAGCCGCTCGCAGGCACCCAGCACGCACACCGTCTCGGCCAGCGATGGCTGCAGCGTCACGATGCGCCGGGGCGGCTGCGCCAGGTTCACCGCGACGCCGCGGTCGTCGACGATCTGCATTGCCTGCGCGGTGCCGGCCAACGCCAGCAGCACCAGTGCCAGGCCTGCCGCTACCCCGCGCCGCAACCAGCGCAGGGAAGAACAGCGCCCGTGCCTTTCAACCATGCGCCTGGCTCCATTGCACGATGATCTTGTGCAACTGCTCGACACCATCGGTCAGCGCCGCGGGTCCGGGCTGGAGGATGTCGGCGGACTTGATTTCGAACAGCTGCCCGTCCCGCACGGCGCTCACTGCGTCCCAGCCGGGCCGCGCCGCCACTTTCCCGGCACGGAATTTCTTGCCGCACCAGGAGCCGATGACGATGTCGGGATTGCGCCCCACGATCTCGGCGCCGTCGGCGATGATGCGGTCCTTGCCCAGCGGCTGCAGCGACAGTTCGGCAAAGCAATCGTCGCCGCCGGCGATGGCGACCAGCTCCGACACCCAGCGGATGGCGCTGATGTGCGGCTCGTCCCATTCCTCGAAGAACACCCGGGGCCGGCGCGGCAACGCGGCCGCGGCTCGCTCGATCGCCGCCAGCCGCGCTTGCATGCGTTCCATGAGCACCATGCCACGCGCCTCCTGCCCCACCATGGCAGCCACCTGATAGAGCACGGAGAAGATCTCCGCCACGCTGCGCTGGTTGAAGACCGTGACCTGCACGCCCTGGCGGATCAGCGCCGCGGCGATATCGGCCTGCAGGTCCGAGAAGCCGAACACGCAGTCGGGCCGCAACTCGAGGATCTTGTCGATCCTGGCCGTGAGGAACGCGCTGACCTTGGGCTTTTCCTCGCGCGCCTTGCGCGGCCGGACGGTGTAGCCGGAGATCCCGACGATGCGCGCCTGCTCGCCCAGCAGGTACAGCCATTCGGTGGTCTCCTCGGTGAGGCAGACGATGCGCTGGGGGCCGTTCGGAAATGCAATCGGATTCATGGGCTGGCTTCGGACGGCAGGAACAGTTGCGCCGTCGCGCGCGGGCTGGAGGGAAACCAGGCGTGGAAGTAACTCGCCGCCAGGCTGCCAAGGCGCCACAGCGCCTCGCCCTGCGCGCCGGCTTGCGGCTCGCCCGGGCCGAAGCTGCGCTGCACCGGCTGCAGCGGCGTTTCGCACCGGGAGTAATGGAAGGTGTGACCGCGCAGCGTGCCGCCCGGAAGCGCCAGTTGCTGCGGCCCCAGGCCCGCCAGCCGCTGCTGCAGCGTCACGGTGCCGGGCAACAGGCCCCACATCGAATGGGCCGTGCCGTCCGCCGTCACCAGGGTGTCGAACAGCGCCATCATGCCGCCGCACTCGGCCCACAGCGGCCGGCTCTGCGCCACGTGCCGGGCCAGTGATTCGCGCAGCGGCGCCTGCCGCGCCAGCGCGGCGGCATGAAGTTCGGGATAGCCACCCGGCAACCATACGGCATCGCAGGGCGGCAGGTCGTCGCCCGCCAGCGGCGAGAAGAAAGTGAGCCGCGCCCCGAGCTGCTCGAGGCATTCGAGGTTGGCCGGATAGACGAAGCTGAATGCCACGTCGCGCGCGATCGCGACAGTCCGCCCTTGCAGCAGCGGCTGGGGCGGGTTGCCGGGATGCGGCGCTGCGAAGGGCACGGCCCAGCGGCGCAGCTCGTGCAGTTCCATGCGGCCCAGGGGTGTCTCGGCCAGCTTGTCGGCCGCGACGTCCAGGCGTTGCAGCGCGTCCTGGATCTCGGCCGCCGCCACCAGGCCCAGGTGCCGCTCCGGCAGCGCCAGTGCGGCCTCGCGCGGCAACGCACCCAGCCAATGCACCGGATTGCGCAGCCCCGTGCGCAGCATCTGCGCGTGCCGCTCGCCGGCCACCCGGTTGGCCAGCACGCCGGCCCAGCGCAAGCCGGGCCGGTACTGCTCGAGGCCATGGGCCAGCGCGCCGAACGTGCCGGCCATGGCCGATGCGTCGATCACGGCCAGCACCGGCAAGCCGAAGCGCTGCGCCAGGTCGGCAGCACTGGGTTCGCCATCGAACAGCCCCATCGCGCCCTCGACCAGCAGCAGGTCGGCCTCGCCCGCCGCGGCCTGCAGGCGGGCGGCGCAATCGGCCTCGCCGGTGATCCACAGGTCCAGCGAATGCACGGCCGCGCCGCTGGCCAGTTCCAGCCAGTGGGGATCGAGAAAGTCCGCTCCGCACTTGAAGACACGCACGGTCCGGCCGCGCCGGGCATGCAGCCGGGCCAGTGCCGCGGTCACGGTGGTCTTGCCCTGACCCGAGGCCGGGGCCGCGACCAGCAGCGCGGGGCACGAACGCGTGGTTCCGGTCATGGTGCCGTCAGCTCCCGGGCTGCCAGCTCATGCCGACAAAGGCACCGCGGCCCGCCTGCCGGTAGCCATACACCGTTTCATAGTCGCGGTCGAACAGGTTCTCGACACGGCCGAACAGCTTGACCGCACGCGAATAGGCATAGCTGGCCGTCAGGTCGAGCACTGCGTAGCTGGGCAGCGTCTTGCCGGCGTCGGGCCGTGAGCCGCTGTAGCGACCCTTGCCGCCCAACTGCCAGAGGCCGATCTCACGGGTCAGCCCGAGGTGGGCCAACTCGGCCGCGCGCCGCGGCAACCGTGCGCCGGTGTCCTCGTCGATCGGATCCTGGCGGGTGAAGCCGGCGTCCACGCCGGTTTCCGCGATCCGGCCGGTGTACGCCAGCTCCAGCCCCTTGATGCGCGCGCGCCCGATGTTGATGCGGTTGAAGGAGGGGTCGAAACCGAACAGGTCGGTGTAGCGGTTATTGAACAGCGTGGCCCGCAGTTCCTGGCCGGCGACGGCGTATTGCGCGCCCAGCTCGGCGGACTTCAGGCGCTCCGGGCGCAGGGCCGGGTTGCCGCCGAACGGGAAATACAGGTCGTTGAACGTGGGTGCGTTGAAGCCGGTGGAGGCCGTTGCGCTCAGGCGCCAGGCATCGGTCAGGTGATAGCCATAGCCTGCCAGCCAGGTATTGGCGGAGCCGAAATCGCTGTAGTGGTCACGGCGCAGGTTCAACTGCAACTGATGCGGCCCCACGTCCGCCAGGTAACCCAGGCGGGCGCTGTCCAGGGTTCGCGCCGACTGGTTGTACACCGTGTCGCTGCTCAGGCTTTGGCGCGTGCGCTCCACGCCGGCCGTGACGCGCTGGCCCGGCGCCGCCTGCCACTCCAGACCCAGTTGGCCGCCGTCGGAGCGGGAATTGACGAAGAACGGAAAGGCGGTGACCTGGGCGTCGAGGTCATCGCGCGCGGAGGTCAAAGCCATGTTCAGGCGCAGGTCGGGCCCGACCTTGAATCGGCCTTCGAGTACCGCGCCGCGCTCGGCGAAACGGGATTCATCGGCCTGGTTGGCCGGCCCGAACTGGCTGTCGTACTGTGTGGTGCCCTGCGCGTCGCGCAGCCGCAGGCCCAGGGTGTTGTCGCCGCCCAGCTCCTGTGTCAGTGCGAAAGAGCCGGAACGGCGCCGGTAGCCGTCGCGGTCCGGGTTGGTGCCGGGCAGTTCCTCCTGCTTGGTCGCGTTGAAACCGCTGTCCCTCAGCGTCTCGATTGCGGCATGCAATCGGGTGCCCGAGTCCAGCCGGACACCGGCGCTGGCCGTGACCTGCGCCAGGCCGCGCGAACCGGCCTGCGCCGTGACGCTGCCCTGCGGCGTTCGCCCGGCCTCGCGGGTGAAGATCTGGATCACGCCGCCCAGGGCGGCGCTGCCGTACAGGCTGGAGACGTTGCCGCGGACGACCTCGATGTGATCGACGTCGGCCAGCGGCAGGTGCTCCAGCGCGGCCGTGCCGAAATTGAGGTTGTTGACCGGCACCCCGTCGATCAGCACCAGGGTGTGGCGCGATTCGGCGCCGCGGATGAACGTGCTGGAGACGGTGCCGGTTCCGCCGTTCTGCGAAACCTCCAGGCCGGTCTCCTGGCGCAGCAGGGTGGGCAGGTCGGGCGTTTGGGCTCGCTCAATGTCGGCGCGGGTGATCAGCGTGGTGGCCGGCAGCGCATCCTGCACCCGCTGCTCGGTTCGGTTGGCCGTGACGACAACCTCCGGCAAGGGTGTTTGCGCGAAAACGGACGGAAATGCGGCGACCAGCGCCAGCGCAGTGGCGCGCGGAAGATACCTCGAGGTGTTCATGATGGGACGGAAACGTTTCAATACCCGGACCAGCTTCCCCGCCAGTACAGTGGGCGTCACGGCCGGGCGTTCGATGCGAACGCACGGCCACCGTGTTGGCCGGTATCCGGGCTGGCGGGTCGACTCCCATCGCCTTCCCAGGCGCGCTGTTCAGACGCACCCAGTGGCTTCAGTGATGGGGCGGAATTTCCGGTGGAAATTCATCCGCTTACCGTTGCGGGGGCAGCGCAGGTTGGCTTGTGCCGTATAAAACGGCTCGGCGCCCTGCTTCCCGTTGAACTGCGGCATGCGAACCACACCGCGAGCACCAACGACTTCATTTTAGCGTCGATTCCTGTCACAAAACCCTACAATTCCGTCGTATGCCCGGTGCCTCCCAAATCGACCAGATTGCCGAACGCGTAGAGCGCCTGCTCGTTCGCTACGAGGAGCTGCAGCGCACCAACACGCTGTTGGCGCAGCAGCTCGAGGCACTGACGGCCGAACGCGACTCCCTGAAGTCGCGCCTGGCGGCGGCCCGCTCGCGCGTCGAGGCGCTGCTCGAACGTCTGCCGGAGATCAAGGCCGCATGACCGTCATGAAGCAGCTGGAGGTCCAGATCATGGGCCAGAGCTATCTGCTCGGCTGCCCCGAGGGCGGCGAGCAGCGCATGCTGGAAGCGGTCGAAAAAGTCGACTACGCGATGTGCAAGATCCGCGACGCCGGCAAGGTGAAGGCGCGCGATCGCATCGCGGTGCTGGCTGCGCTCAATCTCGCTTTCGACGTCGCCGAACGCAGCGTCACCAGCGCACCGGCGGCGGCTCGCCTGGCCAGCGCCGACCTCACGGCCAGGAACGTGAGCGGCCACGGCGCAGCGGCCGATCCACGGCTGACCGCGGTGCTGCAAAAGCTCGACCGCGCGCTGGGCAACGACGGCCGCCTGATCTGAGGCGGCGCTCGCAGGGCCGGCGATTGCGCTGCCCGCACGGCCGAGCGAATAACGTTTTCCGGCGTTGTCAAGCCATCTATTTTTTTTCATTTCATTGAGTGCGGTCATGGGTCCCACAAGATCTTTCAACCCCCTACAATGCAAAGCGTCTGCAGTGCAACCGGGCTTTATATTTCCTTGAACCAATGCTCATTGAGCCCGGGCCTGGAACATCTCTTGGCGAGCGTGATCGTCTCGCGTCAGATGAACCCAACGCCAAGCTGACCTAGCCCACCTGAACCCCGGTTCAGGATGCCGGTCCGGTGGCACTTGCAGACACCTATTCCGGCTCCCCCGTGCTGTGTCGCGGGGGCCGCCCTCCCCGCTCCTCGTCGACACGCCGCCCGCTTCAGGGCCGGCAGCCAGCCGGGCTGCGACAATCACCGCACCCGGCCGGCTCGCCGTGCCGCCGCCACAACCAACAACAACCAGATGCTGCTGGAACCGCGATTGATCGTCGAGCTGGCGCTGCTGGGCGCCACCACCGGATTTCTCGCGGGGCTGCTGGGGATCGGGGGCGGAATGATGATGGTGCCGTTCGTCACCATCATCCTGGACCACAAGGGCTTCCCGGCCGAATACAGCGTCAAGATCGCGGTCGCCACGTCGCTGGCGACCATCTGCTTCACTTCGCTGTCCTCGGTGCGCGCCCACAGCCGCCGCGGCGCGGTGCGCTGGCCCATTGTCGGCCTGCTGGCACCCGGCATCCTGGCCGGCTCACTGGCCGGCTCGCAAATCGCGGTGGCGCTGCCCGGCAAGGCGCTGAACGTGTTCTTCGCGGCCTTTCTCACCTTCTCGGCCGCCCAGATGTTTCGCAACCGCAAGCCCAAGCCCGCCCGCACCCTGCCGGGACGCGCGGGCGGGTTCGCCGTCGGCGGCGCGATCGGCCTGCTGTCGTCGATGCTGGGCGCGGGCGGGGCCTTCATCAGCGTGCCATTCATGACCTGGTGCAACGTGAAGATCCATGACGCGGTGGGTACTTCGTCGGCGCTGGGCTTTCCGATCGCGCTGTTCGGCACACTGGGCTACGCCTGGGCCGGCCAGGGCATGCCGCAGATGCCGCCCGGCTCCGTCGGCTATCTCTACCTGCCAGGCTTGGCCGTGCTCTCGCTGGCCAGCATCAGCACGGCGCCGCTGGGCGCGCGAACCGCGCATCGCATGGACATTGCCCCCCTCAAGAAGGTTTTCGCGCTGGTGCTGTTCGCGCTGGCGGCATACTTGATTCTGCGCTGAGGGCAGGCGCGGCACCCCATTCGAAAACGAGGCGGATCACATGAAAATCGCATTCATCGGACAGCAGGACTTCGGCAAGGCCGCGCTCGAGGCCTTCATGGCACGCGGCGACCAGGTGGCGGGGGTGTTCTGCATGCCCGACCAGCCCGGCGCCAAGCCGGACGCGCTGCGCGAAGCGGCGCAGGCCAAGGGCCTGCCGCTGTTCCAGTTCGCCAGCCTGCGCAGCGCCGAGGCCGAACGGGCGATGCGGGACCTGAACGCCGACCTCGGCGTCATGGCCTATGTGCTGCAGTTCGTGCCACAGAATTTCGTCAACATCCCGCGCCACGGCACGATCCAGTTCCACCCCTCCCTGTTGCCGCGCCATCGCGGACCCTCCTCCATCAACTGGCCGATCGCGCTGGGCGAAACCGAGACCGGCCTGTCCATCTTCCGGCCCACCGACGGACTGGACGAAGGCCCGGTGATCCTGCAAAAGTCATGCGCCATCGGCGCCGATGAGACGCTGGGTGAGCTCTATTTCAACAAGCTGTTTCCGATGGGTGTGGCGGCGCTGCTGGAAGCGGCCGACCTGGTGTGCGCGGGCCGGCACCAGGAGCGGATGCAGGACGAGTCGCGGGCCGGCTATGAAGGCTGGTTCCAGGAAGAGGAGTCGCGCATCAACTGGTCGAATCACGTGGACCAGGTCTACAACCTGATCCGCGCCTGCAATCCGGCGCCCGGTGCCTGGACCGTCCTGAACGGCCAGCGGGCATGGCTTTACGACTGCCGCAAGATCGCGGTGCAGAAATTTTCGGAGGTGCGCGGCAAGCCGGGCGAGATCGCCCGGGTCACGCCCACGTCGATCGTGATCAATTCGCAGGGCGGCCAGATCGAAGTGCTGAAGCTGCGGCCCGAAGGCGGCAAGAAGATGGGCGCGGGGGATTTCGCGCGCGAGCGCGCGCTGGCCATCACTTCCTCTTGACCCGAACGCCGATCGCCCGCTCGATCAGCGCCGCCCCCTCTTTCACCAGGAACGCCTTGAAGGCCTGGGCCACGGGTGGAAGGCGCTTGTTCTTGCGGTGCACGACGTACCAGTTGAGCATCAGCGGAAACCCCTGAACATCCAGTATCGCCAGGCTGCCTGCCTGCAGCTCGCGGCTGATGGTGTGGGTCGACAGGAAGCTCACACCCATGCCGGCCATCACGGCCTGCTTGATGGTCTCGGTGCTCTTGATCTCCATCGCGATGTTGAGC
>JAAOZX010000343.1 GCA_012274225.1 Comamonadaceae bacterium
GCCGGCGCCGACCGGCCATTGCAGCGCGGGCCCTTCGCGCTGAACCTCGACTGGCAGGGCCAGCCGGTGCGCGGCAACGGCCGGCTGGTGGTCGTCTCGCACGGCTCGGGCGGCGCGCCCTGGGTCCATGCCGACCTGGCGCGGGCCCTGGTCGATGCCGGCTTCGTCGTCGCCATGCCCGAGCACCACGGCGACAACTACAAGGATATTTCCCATCCCGGCCCAGAAAGCTGGAAGCTGCGGCCGGCCGAGGTTTCGCGCGCCATCGACGCCGTGGCCCAGGACCCGCGGTTCGCACCGCTCCTGGCCATCGACAAGGTGGGCGTGTACGGCGGCTCGGCCGGCGGCCATACCGTGCTCGAACTCGCGGGCGGGCGCTGGTCACCAGCGGGCTTTCGCCGGCACTGCGATGCGCATATCGCCGAAGACTTCTCGTCGTGCGTGGGCTTCACCCTGCAGCTGCATGGCAACATGCTGGACGGCATCAAGAAGGCAGTGGCGCTGGCCGTGATCCACCAGCGGTTCGACGACGCGACCTGGCACGGCTACACCGACCCGCGCATCCAGGCCGCCCTGGCCATCGTGCCCTTCGCCGCGGACTTCGATCCCGCCTCGCTCGCCACCCCACGCATCCCGCTTGGCCTGATCGCCGCGGGCCAGGACGTCAACCAGGTCCCGCGCTTCCACAGCGGCTTTGTGCGCGCCTCCTGCAAGACCTGCGAACTGGTCGCGGACCTGCCGACCGCCGGCCACGGCGTGATGCTTTCGCCGATGCCGCCGATGAACGTGCTGGGCCCTATCGAGCAGGACCTGCTGGGCGATCCGCCCGGGTTCGACCGAGCTGCGGTTGTCCCCGAGCTGGACCGCAAGATCGTCGCCTTCTTCCGCGCCCACCTGCTCCCCTAGAATCGAATGCACATGCCCACGCCCCTTTCGTCCGAAGAGATCGACCGCATCGCCCAGAAGCGGGCCCGCGCCAAGCTGGGCTGGTACATGCACGCCCTCCTGTACCTGTTGGTCAACCTGTTCATCTTCGCGATCTCGCGCTACGGCTTCGGCCACCGGCCCTGGTCGATCTTTCCGCTGCTGGGATGGGGCGTTGGCCTGGCGTTGCACGGCGTCGCGGTCTTCGTGCTGGGCGCCAGCGGCGGCCTGCGCGAGCGCCTGGTGCAAAAAGAGCGCGAGCGGATCGAGCGCGAACAACGGCGCTTCTGACCACCGGCGGCGCCATGAACATCGACTGGATCGCCAAGCTGCGGCACCTGCTGCAGGTGCTCGCCTTCTGCCTGGCGATCGCCACCATCCAGTACGCGTTCATGCCCGAGCACCCCTACACCCCGCCGGTGGTCTATTCGCTGTGCATCGGCACCTTCACCTGGGCCTTCATCGACCTGGGGCGCAACCTGTTCCCCTCCGCGCAGGAAACCGGCTGGCCCACCGGCTGGGCCGGGCTGGGCCTGGTCGTCGGCGGCATCGCCGTGGGCTATCTGCTGGGCACGCGGGTGGCCGACCAGTTCTGCCGGGCGTTCGGCTGGTACGCCTCGACCGGGCCGGTCAACCGGGATGCCGAGCTGCGCACCTCGATCCTGATCACCGCACTGTCGGGGATCGCCGGCAGCTATTACTTCTACAGCATCAACCGCAGCGCCTACCTCGAGCGCAGGATGGGCGAGGAACGCAAGCACGCCAACGAGGCGCGCCTGAAGCTGCTGGAGACCCAGCTCGAGCCGCACATGCTGTTCAACACGCTGGCCAACCTGCGCGTGCTGATCGGCGTGGACGCGCCACGGGCGCAGGGCATGCTGGATCACATGATCGCCTACCTGCGCGCCACGCTGGACGCATCGCGCGCGGCCACGCACAGCCTGCAGGCCGAGTTCGACCGGCTGCGCGACTACCTGGAGCTGATGGCCATCCGCATGGGCCCACGGCTTCAGTACTCGCTGCAACTGCCACCCGACCTGGCGCAGCACCCGGTACCCGCGCTGCTGCTGCAGCCCCTGGTGGAAAACAGCATCCAGCACGGGCTGGAACCCAAGGTCGAAGGCGGCTGCATCACCGTGAGCGCGCGCCGCGAGGGCGGCCAGCTGGTGCTGAACGTGACCGACACCGGGGTCGGGCCGTCGCCGGCAGCGCCTTCGGGCAATGGCTTCGGCATGAACCAGGTGCGCGAGCGCCTGGCCACCCTGCACGGCGCCGCCGCGGGCATCCGCTTCGAGGCCGCACCCGGGGGCGGGGCCAGCACCACCCTCCGCCTGCCGCTGCGCCCATGACCGCCCAGCCCACCGCCCTGATCGCCGAAGACGAGCCGCTGCTGGCGCAGGCCCTGCAGACCGAGCTGGTGCGCGCGTGGCCGCAACTGCGCATCGTGGCCAGCGTGGGCGACGGCACGTCGGCGGTGGCGCAGGCGCTGGCGCTGCGGCCCGACGTGCTGTTCTTCGACATCCGCATGCCGGGCCAAAGCGGCCTGGAGGCGGCGGTGGAACTGGCGGACGAATGGCCGGACGGCCAGCCGTTCCCGGCCCTGGTCTTCATCACCGCCTACGACCAATATGCCGTGGAGGCTTTCGAAACCCAGGCCGTCGATTACGTGCTCAAGCCCGTGCAACCCGCCCGCCTGGCAAAGACCGTGGCCAAGTTGCAGGGGCTGTTGGCGCGGCGCCCGCAGGCCCCAGCAGACTTCGACGCCACCCTGGCGCAGTTGCGCAACCTGCTGGGCGCGGTGCCGGCGGCGTCGGCAGCTTCGACACAGAACGCCGGCGCGCCGCTGAAGCTGATCCAGGTCAGCGTGGGCAGCAGCATCCGGATGGTGCCGGTCGCCGAGGTGGTGTACTTCGAGGCCGCCGACAAGTACGTGCGGGTGCTCACCGCCGGCCATGAATACCTCATCCGGACCCCGCTCAAGGAACTGGTGCCGCATCTCGATGCCGGCCAGTTCTGGCAGGTGCATCGCGGCACCGTGGTGCGCGCGGACGCCATCGACAGCGTCAGCCGCGACGAGGCCGGCAAGCTGCACCTGGCGCTGCACGGCCGCCCGGAAGCGCTGGCCGTGAGCCGGCTCTATGCGCAC
>JAAOZX010000344.1 GCA_012274225.1 Comamonadaceae bacterium
AGTCCGTCATCCAGGCCCGCCTCCAGCTTGCGCAGCTTGCCCCGATGACCCAGGATCAGCAGGCTGAGCCGGTGCAGCTCGGGTTGGGCGAAGCCGAGCGCATCGGCATTGTCGAGGATGTAGGCACCATGCTTGTGATAATCGCTGTGCGAGATGCGGCTGCCGATCTCGTGCAGCTGCGCGGCCCAACCCAGCTTGCGCTGGTGTCGCGCCAGATCCTGCGCGCCTTCGCTGTTGTCTCTGAGCTGACGCAGCAGTTCGCAAGCCACCTGACCGACCCGGCGCGCCTGTTCCGCGTCCGCGCCGAATGTGGTGGCCAGCCGCTGCACGGTGGTTGAACGAATGTCGGTCTCGCCGTGTTCGCGGTCGAGCATGTCGTAAAGCACGCCGTGCCGCAGCGCGCCCTGGGCAACCTGCATCTCGTCGATTTCCAGCAGATCGAAGACCGCCAGCAGGACACTGACGCCGCCGCCGATGACCTCACGCCGATCTTCCTTCAGGCCGGCGATCCGGATCCGGTCGGCGCTGCGTGCGGCCATCAGCTGCTCCAGCAGCCACTCCAGTCCTTCCCGGTTGACCCGGCCGCCGGGCCAGCCGGCCGCGCCCAGCACGTCGCCGACGGCGCCGATGGTGCCCGATGAGCCATAGGCGACATCCCAGCGTCCCGACCCATAGGGGCCGAGCGCTTCGTCGAGCACCGCCTTGGCTGCCACCTTGGCGCGCTGGAACGCCCCGACCGTGAACTCGCCTTGCGGAAAATACTTCTTCGACCAGGCCACGCTGCCGACGCGGTAGCTCTCCATCACCCGCGGCTCGAACCGCTGGCCCAGGATGATTTCGGTGGAACGCCCGCCGATGTCGACCACGAGCCGGCGCTCGTCCGATTGGGGCAGCAGATGCACAACACCCTGGTAGATCAACCGCGCCTCCTCCTGGCCGGAGATCACCTCGATGGGAAAACCCAATATCTGGTGGGCGCGGACAAGAAAAACTTCGCGATTGCGCGCCTCCCGCAGGGTCTGCGTCGCGACGGCGCGCACCTGCGCCTTCTTGAATCCCGCCAGGCGCTCGCCGAAGCGGGCCAGACAATCCCAACCGCGCTGCATCGCCTCGACGGTGAGGTTGCGCTCGTCGTCCAGCCCGCCGCCCTGCCGAACCGTTTCCTTCAGGTATTCGGTGCGACTGATCTGGTCATTCGCATAGCGACCGATCTCCAGCCGGTAACTGTTGGAGCCGAGGTCCACCGCCGCCAGGAGGGTTCCATCGTTCATGCTGCGGCCAGCATAACAAAGGCCGCCGCCTGAAATCGCGCAGCCGCCGATGCCCAGGGACGGATCGTGTGCCAAGCTGTGACAGGACCGTGCCGTTGGGGCGGCATTGCTGCCGGCCGCCGCCGATCCGGAGCCACTTCGACTACATCGGGCCTTAAGGCGCGCCGGTCACCAGCGCCATGCGCCGGCGCAGGCGCTGGGCCTCGTCGACAGCGCCGGCCTGTTCGGCCCGCATCGCCTGCACCCCCAGCCAGGCCAGCAACGGGCGGCGCCAACCCTGGGCCGAGGCCGTGTCGCTGGCCAGCACCAGCACCTCGGGGCTGGCCCGTCCCAGGCGGAACAGCACGCCGGCCGCCACCAGCCGCGACAACGGGTCGGCGATGGCGTTGAGCGAAGCGACATCACCTTGTTCGGTTGCCACCGCCCGATGTTGCGGCGGCAACAAGGGCACGTCGGCCGGCGTGACCCGGCCGGCCAGGTAATCGGCATAGGCGCGCTCGGGCGCTGGCGAGTCGCCGCGCAGCGCTTCGAACCCCTCGCACGGGCTCAGGTCCAGGCTGGCCAGGCGCACCGCGCAGCGGGTCAGCTCGGCCCGAGCTACCAGGCCGGGCTGTCCGGTACTGGCCACTTCCTTGCGCGCGCGCTCGAATTCGATCGGCTCGACCCGGGCATCGCCGGTCAACGCGGCGGTGACGTAGCGTTCCAGCGCACCGGATGCGTTGAGCTGCCAGTCCGGAACGCGCGGCTTGTCCGCACAGGCGGAAAGCAGCGCGAAGGCGGCGATGATCAACCAGGCACGGCTCATGGCAACTTGACCTCGGTCTCGCGGGCGAACGGCCATTTGCGATTCAGCTGGTTGATCATCCCTTCGATCTTGTGCAGGTTGGCCTCGACATCGGCGCGCAGCGCGCCGAGATCGTTCGTCGCGCCGCGCGCATTGGCGGCGATACCCTGGGCCTCGACCAGCACGGCATCCACCTTGGCCATGCTGGTGCGTGCATCCACCAGCAGGCGATTGAGCTCGACCACGGTGGCCCGGGTCTCCTTCATCACGCCTTCGGGGCCGAACACCTGTGCATCCGCCTTGGCCGCCAGGCTGTCGACTCGGCCCGCCAGCGTGTCCATGCGCGCCAGCAGGCCATTGGCGCGGTCCAGGGCCGCGACCAATTTCTTCGCATCGGCCTCATTGCCGAACAGGACACCCAATGCGCCTTGCGGCCCCTTCAACTTTTCGGTGACCTGCTGCAGGTTGGCCAAGGTACCGCGCAGCTCCGCTTCCTGACCGGTCATGGCGTTGATGTTTTCCAGCACCTCGCGGGCCGTCGACAGGACGCGCGGAAGCTCCGCGGTGGCGTCGCCGCGCAGCACCGGCCGCTGCGACCCATCGGGCAGCGGTGGGTCGGTCAGGATTCCGCTGAATGCGCGGATGGCTGTCCCGCCGACCAGCCCGCGAACCAGCGTGAACACGCTGGTGGTGCGCAGCCAGTGCGCGTCCTTCTGCGGGACATCGATGACGATGCGGACCTCGCCGTTGTCGGCCAGTTCCACGCGCCGGACCCGGCCGATCGGGAACCCCGAAAAGCTCATGTCCATGCCGACCACCACGCCTTCGGCATCGTCGGTCAGCAACACCAGCGTCTGGGTGGCCTCGAACACCCCACGGGCGTAAAGCAGATACAGGACCGAGCCCGCGATCAGCAGCGCCGTGAAGACCAGCAGCAGCGCGGCCTTGAACTCCAGGTTCCGGACCGGCCGGACTGCCGCCGGTTCGGAATTGAGCAGGGACTTGTCGGTTTCGGCTGCCATGGCGATCAGGCGTAGTTTCCCGCCAGTGATGCCGCTTCCAGCAAGAGCAACACCGCGAACATGCGCACCAGCCCTTGCAGCGCCGCGCTTTCCCGCGAGCCGTCGCCCTCCACGTCGTACAGGCCCGAAGCCATCGGAATGACGGAAACCGCCAGGCTGAAGAGCAGCGTCTTGAGCACGAAGATCAGGGAAACCGACGGATTGAAGACGTGGCCGAACACGTGCGTGTAAGCCGGGACACCGGCGGCGGTCAGGCCGTACACGGCCAGATAGGCCAACACGAGCGCGACGACGCAGCTGAGCGCCGCCAGTGTGACAGTTGCGTAGAGGCCCGCCAGCGCCCGCGGCAACACCTGTGTCACCACCGGGTCTTGCCCGCGCCGGCGCAACTCGTCGAAATAGCCGTCCCGTCGCATCATCGCCAGCGCGGCGCCGTTGGGGATGCTGCAGCGCAAGGCCACGAACAGGGCCGCCGTCAATGGAATCAGCTCAAGCACCAGCACGCGGATCACCATCTCCAGTGCGTATTGCGACAGGCCATAGCTGAGCGCCGTAACCACCACGACGCGCGTGATCACGAGCGTGAGCAGGGCGCAAAGCGCAGTGAACCACCAGAGAATCGGCGCGGTGTCGACATAGATGTGGCGCAAGAGCGCAGTTCGCGCCGTACGGCCGTAACTTGATGGCGACAAGGCCAGCACCAGGATCGATGCGCCGAAGAAGAGGATTCGCCACCAACCGGACAACCACCGCAGGGGCGCGCCGGCGGCGCGGCGGGGTCCTGGCAAGGAGGTGGATGAGGCGGGCATGAGCCGAAATCATAGGGCAGCGGCCGAGTGCCCCGCTGGCGTGCCGCCGGAACACCGCGCGGCATGACCCGGGCGCGACAGGAAGAGCGTCGCATCAGGGCGGTTTGTGCATTAATAGCAGGAAGCATTTCCTCAACCCAGCCGGCGCGGGCCAGTGCCCGCTGTCACAAGGAGCTACCAATGGCCGAGCCAGACTTCGACCTGTTTGTGATCGGCGGCGGCAGCGGCGGTGTCCGCGCCGCCCGCATGGCCGCTCAGCTCGGCGCGCGGGTGGCGCTGGTGGAAGCGGCGGCACTGGGCGGGACCTGCGTCAACGTCGGCTGCATCCCGAAGAAGCTGTACAGCTATGCCGCGGGGTATGGCGATGCCTTCCAGGAGGCGGCGGGCTTTGGCTGGGACGTCGCGCCGCCGAGACTGGACTGGGATCGGCTCAAAGCGAACCGGGCGCGCGAGATCGGCCGCCTCAACGGCGTGTACCTGCAGTTGCTCGCCGGCGCCGGCGTCGAGGTCATCCGCGGCTGGGCGCAGCTGATCGACCCTCACACCGTGCGCGTCCGGCTGGTCGACCAGAGCCGGGATTTCTCGGCCCGCAATATCCTGGTCGCCACCGGCGGCACACCCAGCGTTCCGGATTTTCCCGGCCGCGAGCACGTGGTCACCTCCGACCACATGTTCGACCTCGACCCTTTCCCGCAGCGCCTGGTGGTGGTCGGGGGCGGCTACATCGCCTGCGAGTTCGCCTCGATTTTTCATGGCCTGGGCGCACGGGTGACCCAGCTATACCGCGGGGAGCAGATCTTGCGCGGCTTCGATTTGGAAATCCGCCATTTCCTGTCGCAGGAAATGCGCAAGAGCGGTGTCGACCTGCGCCTGCACACGGACGTCGCCACCGTGGCTCGCGCACGCACGGGACTCCAGGTGACACTCACCGACGGCGAAGTGCTGGACGCCGACACCGTCCTGTACGCAACCGGCCGGGTGCCCAACGTCAACGGGCTCGGGCTTGCAGCCGCTGGCATTGCGCATCGCCGTGATGGCGCGATCGAAGTCGATGCACAGTATCGGACGTCCGCGCGATCGATCTACGCGGTGGGCGATGTCACGGCCCGGGTCCAGCTCACCCCCGTAGCCTTGGCCGAAGCCATGGCCGTGGTCGATCATCTGTTCGGGGCGGCGCAGCGCTCGATGAGTTACGACTGCATCCCGACCGCTGTGTTCACCCATCCGAATGTGGGCACGGTCGGCGTGACCGAGGCACAGGCCCGCAAGGACTACCAACATGTCGCTGTCTACCGCAGCGATTTCAGGGCGCTGAGACACACACTCAGCGGCAGCGAGGAGCGCACGCTGATGAAACTGGTGGTGGACAGCGCAAGCGATCGGGTGGTGGGGCTCCACATGGTCGGTCCCGACGCAGGAGAAATCGTGCAAGGGTTCGCCGTGGCGATGAAAGGTGGCGCGACCAAGGCCATGTTCGACCAGACCATCGGCATCCACCCCACGGTCGCAGAGGAATTTGTCACGATGCGTCAAGCCGTGGCGGACTGAGCGCCCGGGTCTTGACACAGAGTTACATCTCGCGGGCCTTCCGACAAGCGCTTTACCTCCCCTTAGTGATGATTTTGCGAGATCGGGCGTTCTACTTGGGGACTGAACGCCATGAATCCCCATCCGTCGCTCCATCGATTACTGGCTCGGCTACTCGCCGCAGCCGTGTTCGCCTTCATCAGCTCGGCTGCGCTGGCGCAGGCGGATCCCCCCGGACGGGTCGGTCGGATGAACTATTCGCAAGGTTCGGTCAGCTTTTCGCCGACTGGCGACAACGAATGGACTGAAGCCCAGACCAACCGCCCGCTCACTCGGGGCGACCGGCTGTGGACCGACCGTCGATCGCGCTCGGAAATACAGATCGGCTCCTCGGCCGTGCGCCTCGATGGGCAGACGCGTCTGGAGATCATGGTCCTGGACGACCAGTCCGCCCAATTGAGCCTGACGCAGGGATCGCTTTACGTGCGGGTGCGCAGTCTGCCAGACGGCGAGAACTTCGAGATCGACACGCCCAATCTGGCCTATCGTGCCGCCTACCCCGGCGATTACCGGATCGACGTCGATGCAGCCGACGGTACCACCCGGGTGACCATTCATTCAGGCACCGGCGCGGTGTATGGCGAGGGCGGCCACGCCCTTCCGCTGGGCGGAGGCCAGCAGGTCACCTTCCGCGGCCGCTCGCTGGCCCAGGTCGCGACCCAGGAGTCACCGCCGCAGGATGCGTTCGATCGCTGGGCTGCGGAACGCAATCGGCAGGAGGACCAGTCGATCGCGGCGCGCTATGTTCCGCGCGAGGTCGTGGGTTATCAGCAGCTCGATGCCCATGGCCAATGGAAAAAGGACGCCACCCATGGGGCGGTATGGTTCCCGCAGGGCACGCCCGCCAACTGGGCGCCTTACCGCAACGGCCGCTGGGAGTGGATCGGTCCGTGGGGCTGGACCTGGATCGATGACACCCCGTGGGGATTCGCCCCTTTTCATTACGGCCGCTGGGCCCTGATCGAGTCACGCTGGGCCTGGGTACCCGGCGCGCTGGGCCTGCGGCCGGTGTATGCGCCGGCGCTCGTCGCGTTTGTCGGCAATACCAGCGGCGCCATCCTCACCAGCCTGTCGGGTCGTTCCAGCGTGGCCTGGTTCCCGCTGGCCCCCGGAGAGATGTGGCAGCCGGGGTTTCATGCCAGCGGCGCGTACATCAGCAACGTCAACCGGAACATGCTGCCCGGCCCGAGCGACGCCACCTATCTCTACCAGCGGCGGCCCGAGGCGTTGACGGCCGTTTCTGGCGATGACTTCCAGCGGGGGCGTCCGGCCGGGGCCGGCTGGCTGAGGATCGCCGCGGACGCGTTGACCAATGCACCCGTCGTGCCGCCACCCGCGAAGCCCGAACGCACTGCGAGCGCCAAGGCCGCCGATACGCGACCGGCGGCGCCTGCGGCACAGCCCGAGGTGCGTCGCGTCAATTCCAACCCAGCCCCAGGGGCTGAAACCGGCCAGCGCGAGCGCGCGGAGCAGGCCCGGGCGGCGGAGCAGGCGAAGGTCGCCGAGCAAGCCAAAGCGGCGCAGCAAGCGAAGGAAGCCGAACAGGCCAGAGAGGCGGCACAAGCCAAGGCGGCTGCGCAGGCCGAGGCCGCGGCGCAAGCCAAGGCATCTGAGCGGGCCAAAGCGGTCGCGCAGGCTAAAGCGGCCGAACAGGCGAAGGCCTCCTCCCAAGCCCGAGTGGCCGAGCAGGCAAGGCGGTCCGAGCAGGCGCAGCAAAGCCGGCTGGCCGCGCAGGAGCAGGCCAAAGCGGCGCACCAAGCCAAGCTGGATCAACAGCGCAAGATCGCCGAGCCAAGCCGCGTAGCCGCGCAAGCCAGTGCGGGCGAGCGCGCGCGGCGTGCCGAGATCGCCAGGGCCGAGGCGCGGCAATCCAGGCAGACCCAACGCGCCCAAACCGCGGCGCGCGAGGCTGCCGCGACAAGACATGCGCAGGCCCGGCCCGCCGAACGCAATCAGCAGCAGCGCGCCGAGCTTGCCAAGCGCGAGCAACTGGTCAAGCGTGAACAGCAGGCCAGGCGCGCCGAAACAACGCGCCAGGAAGCCCAGGCGCGGCGCAACGAGCGTGCGCTGGCGCAGGCCAGGCGCGAGGAGCAACAGCGCGCCGCCGCGCAGGCACGGCGCAACGAGGAGCTGCAGAGGATTGCGCATGCGCAGCGGGTGGAGCAGGTCCGGCGGTCGGCCGAGCGTGATGCCCAGGTGCTGCGAGAGCAGCGGGTGCAGCGTGAAGCGCAGGCTCGCCGTGAAGCCGATGAAGCCCAGCGCCAGGCGCAGCAGCGTGCGCAGGCCGCGGCGGAACAGTTGCGTCGTCAACAGCAAGCCCGGGAGGAGCAGTTGCAGTTGGAGCGTGCCCGAGCGCGGCCGGACCTGCGCGACCCACTCAACCGGCCCCCGGAGATCTGGCAGCGCGGCGTTCCGATCCTGAATTCGGGGCGCACCAGCTGACAGGGCTTCAGCTCAATGGGCTTGCCGCTGCGCGTCACACTCGTCAAGCTACAACCGGTTTACGGCCCATGGACAATGGCATGACTACGAGCCTTCGGGGATTGCGATCAGCCCTCGCGCGCTGGCTCGCCCTCGCTATCCTTTGCAGCCTTTGCGCTTCGAGCGCGTTCGCTCAATCGGACCCGCCGCGGCGGGTCGGAAGCCTGAGCCGAATCCAGGGATCGGTGGTGTTCGCGCCGATCGCCCAGACCGATTGGAGCGACGCCTCGATCAACGGTCCCATCACGCAAGGCGACCGGCTCTGGACCGATCGCGGCGGACGCGCCGAGCTGCATCTGGGTACCTCCGTGCTGCACATGGACAGCCAGGCATTTCTGAACG
>JAAOZX010000345.1 GCA_012274225.1 Comamonadaceae bacterium
CGAATCGCCCCGAATCCTTGGGCAGGTCGGCCGGCGCCAGGTTGACGGTGATGCGCTTGTTATGTGGGAACTCCAGCCCGCAGTTCTGCAGCGCTGAGCGCACCCGCTCACGCGCTTCCTTCACTTCCACGTCGGCGAGACCGACCAGCGTGAAGCTGGGCAAGCCATTCGCCAGATGGACCTCGACGGTAACGGCTGCGGCCTGCAGACCCACGAGGGCCCGGCTCTGCACCAAAGACAAGCTCATTGCAAATGCCTCCCCATCCAGGTGCATGCCGCTCGCGCTTGCGCTGAATCGGACCGGATTGCACCAAGCCGGTGCCATCATGTGCTTGCCTGTCCTTGCCTAACGCAGCAGTGGTGGCCCGGGTGGACGTCCGTGATCCGCTGGTGCTTGGCATGCTCCCTGCTTAGCAGAGCTTGAGTCCTTTCTTACTTCTACTGGAGCTACTGTGCAACTCAAAATGATGCAAACAACGATGGTCTTGGCGGCTCTGCTCTGCACGGGCGTGGCCTCGGCCCAGACGGCCGCCCCCGCTGCACCGGAGCCGGAGTACACCTTCGCCTTCAATGTCGGCGCGGTCACCGACTACCGCTACCGCGGCATCTCGCAGTCGCGGCTGAAGCCGGCGCTGCAGGGCGGCATCGACTTCACTCACAAGAGCGGGTTCTACCTGGGCACCTGGGCCTCGTCCATCAAGTGGATCAAGGACGGCGGGGGCGACGCCGAGGCCGAAGTCGACGTGTACGGCGGCTACAAGTTCAACGCCGGGCCGGTCGCGATGGACGTCGGCCTGCTGCGCTACCTGTATCCCAACTCCAGCCTGGCCGTGAATCCCGACACCACCGAGGTCTACCTGGCCGGTACCTGGGGTCCTGCGACGCTGAAGTACTCGCACGCAGTCACCAACCTGTTCGGCTTCTCCGACAGCAAGAACAGTGGCTACCTGGACCTCAGTGCCACGTTCGAAACCGGATTCTGGGGCCTGACCTTCACACCCCATATCGGCCACCAGACGGTCAAGAACAACACGTCCTTCTCGTACACCGATTGGTCGCTGGGCCTGGGCAAGGACTTTGGCAACGGCTTCAGTGCTTCGCTGGCGTACGTGGACACCAACACCGATGTCTATCGCGGCCCCGCTCCCGACCTGAAAGACCTGGGCAAGGCCACCGCCGTGCTGGGCGTGAAGTACACCTTCTGACCATCGCAACCCAAGGAGCAGATCATGAAACTCATCACGGCGATCATCAAACCGTTCAAGCTGGACGAAGTACGCGAAGCGCTGTCGGGCATCGGCGTGCAAGGCATCACCGTCACCGAAGTCAAGGGCTTCGGGCGTCAGAAGGGTCACACCGAGCTGTACCGCGGCGCCGAGTACGTCGTCGACTTCCTGCCGAAGGTGAAGATCGAGGCGGCGGTGGACGACGCGCTGGTCGAGCGCGTCATCGAGGCCGTCGAGGCCGCGGCCCGCACCGGCAAGATCGGCGACGGGAAGATCTTCGTCTACGACCTGGAGCAGGTGGTGCGGATCCGCACCGGCGAAACCGGCAAGGAGGCGCTGTGAACCTCGCCAACCCATCACGCAAAGAGAACGCCATGAAAACAATGTTCGCCTCCCTGGCCCTGGGCCTGGCCCTGTTGACCGGCGGCACGGCTTCGCTCGCGCAGACACCGGCGGCGCCGGCTCCAGCTGCCGCGACCGATGCCGCCAGTGCACCCGGGGTGGCCGCACCAGTTGCTGCCGCGGCCACCGCGCCCGCCGCCGCCGCAGCAGCACCCGCTCCGGCCGCCGCCGCCTCCGCACCGGTGCCCAACAAGGGTGACACCGCCTGGATGACGGTGGCCACCGTGCTGGTGATCCTGATGACCATTCCCGGCCTGGCACTGTTCTACGGCGGCCTGGTCCGCAGCAAGAACATGCTGTCGGTGCTGATGCAGGTGTTCGTGGTCACGGCGCTGATCTATGTCCTGTGGACCCTGTACGGCTACAGCCTGGCGTTCACTGCTGGCAACCCCTTCATAGGAAGCTTCGACAAGGTCTTCCTCAAGGGGATCACCCCCGACTCCGTGGCCGCCACCTTCAGCAAGGGCGTGGTCATTCCGGAACTGTCGTTCTTCACCTTCCAGGCCACCTTCGCGGCCATCACCTGCGCGCTGATCGTGGGCTCGTTTGCCGAACGCATGAAGTTCTCGGCGGTGCTGCTGTTCTGCGCGCTGTGGTTCACGTTCAGCTACTTGCCGATCGCCCACATGGTCTGGTACTGGGATGGTCCGGACGGCATCACCGACGCCAAGACGCTGGAGACGGTGACTGCCAACGGCGGCTGGTTGTGGGCCAAGGGCGCGCTGGACTTCGCCGGCGGCACCGTCGTCCACATCAACGCCGGGGTGGCCGGGCTGGTGGGAGCCTACGTGCTGGGCAAGCGCGTCGGCTACGGCAAGGAGTCGTTCGCGCCACACAGCCTGACCCTGACCATGGTCGGCGCCGCGCTGCTGTGGGTGGGTTGGTTCGGTTTCAACGCCGGCTCGAACCTCGAGGCCACCGGTGCCGCCGCACTGGCCTTTACCAACACCCTGGTCGCCACCGCCGCGGCCACGCTGTCATGGATTTCCGGGGAAGCCCTGTCCAAGGGCAAGGCCTCGATGCTGGGTGCGGCCTCCGGTGCCGTCGCCGGCCTGGTGGCCATCACCCCGGCCTGCGGCTTCGTCGGACCGATGGGCGCGATCGTGATCGGCCTGCTGGCCGGGCTGGTCTGCCTGTGGGGCGTCAACGGCCTGAAGCGCCTGCTCGGCGCCGACGACTCGCTTGACGTGTTCGGGGTCCACGGCGTCGGCGGCATCCTGGGTGCCCTGCTGACCGGCGTGTTCGCATCTCCGTCGCTGGGCGGGGTCGGCATCTACGACTACGTCGCCAACAAGGTGGCCCCCGACTACTCGATCGGCGGCCAGGTCTGGATCCAGTTCCAAGGCGTCCTCACCACCATCGTGTGGTCCGGCGTCGTGGCCTTCATCGCCTACAAGATCGTCGACCTGGTGATCGGCCTGCGCGTCACCGAAGAGGAAGAGCGCGAAGGCCTGGACATCAGCTCGCACGGCGAAACCGCGTACAGCCGCTAAACCTTCATTCGCGGCGGCCCAGCCGCCGCGGCCCTCTCACCCAAGCAAGTCTCCGCAAGTCTCCTTTGGATGTTCGGCCTGCAGCGCTCACGCGCCGCGGGCCGTTTTTTTTTGTGCGGCTCGTTCCGGCACAATCGCCTTCAGGAGACAAGCGATGATCCGACTTCAGGCAGGTACCCTGGCATGCGAGCTCGAGCCACGGCTGGGCGGTTGCATCGCGGGGCTGTGGCTGGGCGACGTGCCGGTGCTGCGTTCGACTGCCGCGGCACAACTGACGTCGGCGCGGCAGGCCGGCTGCTATCCGCTGGTGCCGTACTCGAACCGGATCGCGCAGGCCACGCTGCTGTGGCAGGGCACCCAGCATCCCCTGGTGCGCAACAACGGTGACGAGCCCCACGCGATCCACGGTATCGGCTGGCAACGCCCGTGGGAGGTGCTGGAAAGCGACGAGCGCTCGGCACTGCTGTGCTATGAGCACCGGCCCGACAGCGCCTGGCCGTTTGCCTTCGACAGCTCGCAGACCGTGCAGTTGCGCGAAGGGGCTCTGGCGCTGACGCTGTCGCTCACCAACCAGTCGCCGCAGAGCGCGCCGGCCGGCCTGGGCTGGCATCCGTATTTCGTCAAGCGCGCCCGCAGCCGGATCGCGTTCGAGGCCACCGGGCGCTGGGAAATGGGTCCTGACAAATTGCCGACGCAGCGCCGCCCCGCCCATGGGCTGGACGCCGACTGCGCGTTTCTCGACGTGGACCATTGCTTCGACGGCTGGTCGGGGGCGGTGCACCTGCGCGACGAGCTGCTGCGCACGCGCATCAGCTCCAGCCTGACGCGGCTGGTGGTCTTCACCAACGACACTCGCGATTTCGTGGCCGTTGAACCGGTGAGCCATGTCAACAATGCAGTGAACCTGGTCCATGCCGGCGCCGATGCCGCGCAACTCG
>JAAOZX010000056.1 GCA_012274225.1 Comamonadaceae bacterium
GTGGATGGCTTCCTCGAACGCCTGGCGCAGCAGGAACTGCCGGCATTCGGGTGCCGTGATGTGCCGGTAGGTGCCCAGCACGATGTTGTTGGCGGCCAGCGAATCGGCCGTCACGAAGAAGCCGAGGTTGCGCTTGATCACGCGGCGCTCGTCCTCGGTCAGACCGTTCGGGTCTTTCCACAGGGCGATGTCGCGCGTCATGTTCACTTCCTGCGGCATCCAGTGGTTGGCGCATGTGGCCAGGTATTTTTCCCAGGCCCACTTGTACTTGAACGGCACCAGCTGGTTGACGTCGGTCTGGCCGTTGATGATGCGCTTGTCGGCCGCGTTGACGCGGCGCTGGGCGGCAGCCGGCGCCGGTTGCGCGACCGCGACCTGGCCGGCCGGATGGCACACAGCGCCGTCGTCGAGGGTGCGCAAGGCGGACTGGGGAAACGCGGGGGAGAGATTCGAAAGAGGTGAGTGATCCACCTCACGGTTCCTGAATGAACCGCTGTTCGATGCTGGCGATGTGGGCTTGACTTCTTCGTCCCAGGTCAACATAAGTTTTCCAATGCTCGGATTATGGGAGCAGTGAATGCGAAATGCAAAGTGCGTGGTCGCTTCACGGCTCGATTGTGTTGCTCAATTGCATCGACGTCATGTCGGAGAACGCCGACAGTTATTCATTTACTGGCAGGCCTCGCACGTCGGATCGTCGATCGCGCAGAACTTGACGTCGGTCGCTGGCGTCGCGCTCATTTGCGCTTGCGCGGTCGCGGTCGCCGCGTCGATCGCGCTGCGTCCGCCCGACGAGACCGCGTTCAGCCGGCCCGACTGCACCGTCGATTTCTCGGCATGGGTCGCGCTGATGGTGCGCAGGTAGTAGGTCGTCTTCAGGCCGCGCAGCCAGGCCAGCTTGTAGGTGTCGTCCAGCTTCTTGCCCGAGACACCCGACATATAGATATTGAGGGACTGGGCCTGGTCGATCCATTTCTGGCGCCGGGCCCCGGCTTCCACCAGCCACTTCGGCTCGACCTCGAAGGCAGTGGCGTACAGCGCCTTGATTTCCTGCGGTACCCGGTCGATCGGCCGCAGCGACCCGTCGAAATGCTTGAGGTCCATCACCATGACGTCGTCCCACAGCCCCAGGCGCTTGAGGTCGCGCACCAGGTAATGGTTGATGATGGTGAACTCGCCCGACAGGTTGGACTTGACCGAGAGGTTGCCGAAGCAAGGCTCGATCGAGGCATCCACGCCGATGATGTTGGAAATGGTTGCCGTCGGCGCGATCGCCACGCAGTTGGAGTTGCGCATGCCGTCCGCGGCGACCTTGCGGCGCAGGGCTTCCCAGTCCAGGGTGGCCGAGCGGTCGACCTCGACGTAACCGCCGCGCTGCTGGGCCAGCAGGTCCAGCGTGTCCAGCGGCAGGATGCCGCGGTCCCATAGCGACCCCTTGAAGCTGGAGTACTTGCCGCGCTCGCGGGCCAGCTCGGTCGAGGCCCAGTAGGCGTGATAGCAGACGGCTTCCATCGACCGGTCCGCGAACGCCACGGCCTCGTCGGAGGCGTACGGGATGCGCAACTGGTACAGCGCGTCCTGGAAGCCCATGATGCCCAGGCCCACCGGGCGATGACGCATGTTCGCGTCGCGGGCCTTCTTGACGGCGTAGTAATTGATGTCGATGACGTTGTCGAGCATCCGCATCGCCGTGGTGATGGTGCGCTTGAGCTTGTCGTGGTCCAGCACCTGGCCGTCGGCGCCGTCTTTCAGGTGCTGCAGCAGGTTGACGGAGCCGAGATTGCAGACGGCCGTTTCGGTATCGCTGGTATTGAGCGTGATTTCGGTGCACAGGTTGGACGAGTGCACGACCCCGACGTGTTGCTGGGGCGACCGCACGTTGCAGGCATCCTTGAAGGTGATCCAGGGATGACCGGTCTCGAACAGCATGCTGAGCATCTTGCGCCACATGTCGGTCGCCTGGAGCGTGCGGCAGGGCTTGATCTCGCCCCGTCGGGCCTTCTCCTCGTAGGCGACGTAGGCTTTTTCGAACTCGACGCCGAACTTGTCGTGCAGATCCGGGACATTGGAGGGCGAGAACAGCGTCCATTCGCCCTTTTCGATGACCCGCCGCATGAACAGGTCGGGAATCCAGTTGGCGGTGTTCATGTCGTGGGTGCGCCGGCGGTCATCGCCGGTGTTCTTGCGCAGTTCCAGGAACTCCTCGATGTCCAGGTGCCAGCTTTCCAGGTAGGTGCAGACCGCGCCCTTGCGCTTGCCGCCCTGGTTCACGGCCACAGCCGTGTCGTTGACGACCTTCAGGAACGGCACCACGCCCTGCGATTCGCCGTTGGTGCCTTTGATGTGCGAGCCCAGCGCCCGCACCCGGGTCCAGTCGTTGCCCAGCCCGCCCGCAAATTTGGACAGCAGGGCGTTTTCCTTGATCGACTCGTAGATGCCGTCCAGGTCGTCCGGAACCGTGGTCAGGTAACAAGACGACAACTGGGAGCGCAGGGTGCCGCTGTTGAACAGGGTGGGTGTGCTGGACATGAAGTCGAAGCTCGACAGGACTTCATAGAACTCGATCGCGCGGGCTTCCCGGTCGATCTCGCTCAGGGCCAGGCCCATCGCCACGCGCATGAAGAAGGCCTGCGGCAGCTCGATGCGGGTCTTGCGCACGTGCAGGAAATAGCGGTCGTACAGGGTCTGCAGGCCCAGGTAGTCGAACTTCAGGTCGCGCTCGGCCTTGAGCGCGGCGCCCAGCCGCTTCAGATCGTATTGCAGCAGCCGCTCGTCGAGCAACTCGTTGTCCACGCCCTTCTTGATGAAACCGGGAAAGTAGTCGGGGTAGCTTTGCGCCATTTCCGAGGGCGGCAGATCGCGGCCGAGCACCTCCTTGAAGATGGTGTGCAGCAACAGCCGTGCGGTGGCATAGGTGTAGTCGGGATCCTTCTCGATCAGCGTGCGCGCGGCCAGGATCGAGGCCTTGTAGACCTCGTCCATGGGAACGCCGTCGTAGAGGTTGCGCATGGTCTCGGCCAGCACCGGCTCCGGCTTGACGTCGGCGCCGAGGTTCTGGCAAGCCGAGACGATCAGGCCCTTGAGGTGCTCGAGGTCCAGCGGCACCCGCTGGCCGGCATCCAGCACATGCAGGACCGGGGCCTGAGGCTGCTCGCCAGCGCTTTGCCTGGCGCGTTCCTGGGTGCGACGTTCGCGGTACAACACGTAGGCGCGGGCGATCTCATGGTGGCCGCCGCGCATCAGGCCTAATTCGACCTGGTCCTGCACGTCTTCTATATGAAAGGTGCCGCCGGCGGGCCGCGAACGCACCAGCGCCCGGATGACGGCCTGAGTGAGCTCATCCACCGTCTCGCGCACGCTCGCCGAAGCCGCGCCCTGCGTGCCGTGCACGGCGAGGAACGCCTTCATCATGGCAATTGCGATCTTGGTCGGCTCGAACGGGACCACCGCGCCGTTGCGCCGGATGATCTGGTAGTGGGTCAGGGCCGTGGGCGCGGCGACGCCCGACGGGCTGATGCCGGCACCGGTAGCCGCGGTCATGTTGGCGGTGGAAGGTGTGCTCAAGGCAATTTGCATTTCTTCTCTTTCGCAAATTTTGGGGAGAACACCGGTGCGCGAGGGCCACCGGCGGGGAATTCAGGTCAACGGATTGCTCAACGCTGGCCACTATATCTAGTGTCTGCCAGGATTACAACCACTACCTGTAGCGTATCGGCGACGCTGAACTCGGCTGTGAATAAAGCCCGCGGGCAGCCCCGCCGCTATGCGGGAAAACACTCGGTCGGCCAGGCCAGGATCTGTCGCAGTGCCCGCCAATCGAAGCCGGGGCCAGGGTCCTGCTTGCGGCCCGGAGCGATGTGCTCATGTCCCGCGATGTGCTGCACCGGATAGTGCTGCGCGATCGCGGCGCACAGCGCGCCCAGGGCCTCGTATTGGGCCGGCTCGAACGGCTCGCCTTCGAGGCCTTCGAGTTCGATGCCGATCGAATCGTCGTTGCAGTCGCCACGACCGCGGTAGTGCGAGGCCCCCGCGTGCCAGGCACGGTGATCGCAGCTCACGAACTGCCACAGCTCGCCCTGGCGCCGGATGTAGAAGTGCGATGAGACCGCGAGCCCCTCGAGGGTCTTGAAGTAGGGATGCGCGTTCCAGTCGAGCGTGTTGGTGAAAAGCTGCTGCACCTCCCCGCCGCCGTACTGGCCTGGCGGCAAGCTGATCGAGTGCAGCACGATCAGATCGATCGGTGCGCCGGCAGGCCGCTGTCCGAAGTTGGGCGAAGCCAGCGCCCGGGCGAATTGGTACCAGCCGGAGCACCAGAGGGCCGTCGACTGCGGATCAGGCCGGCTCGTCATTCGCCTCGTCGCCGCCCGGGGCCGCTATGGCCAGCCGCGCGATGCGGTAGCGGATCTGCCGCAGGCTCAGGCCCAGCCGTTGCGCTGCCGCGGTGCGGTTGAATCCGCTCTCATGCAGGGCCTTGACCAGGATCTCGCGTTCCTGCTGATCCAGGTAGGCCTGCAGGTCGGCCGGGACGCTGTCGGCCGGCTCGATCGCCGCTGCGGACGCGGCCGCCGACAGGGGCTGTGCCAGGACGGGCGCCGACGGCTCCGCGACGCCGGTGCCTTCGGCGGCGGCTTTCCCGGTCGGCGCGAAGTCCACCTGCAACTCGTCGCCGTCGCTCAGCGCCACGGCGCGATGGAGCAGATTTTCAAGCTCCCGCACATTGCCGCTCAGGGGGTGCTCGCACAACTGTTGCAGCACCGAGGGCGACAGCACGGGTAAAGGCATCCCCGACTCCTGTGCGATGCGCCTCAGCAACGCTTCGCACAGGACCGGCAGGTCCTCGCGCCGGTCGCGCAGCGGCGGAACCAGGATCTCGATGACGTTCAGCCGGTAGTACAGGTCCTGGCGGAAGCGCTCGGCGCGGACATCGGCCGCCAGGTCCTTGTGCGTGGCGCTGACGATGCGCACGTCCACGGCGTCTTCCTGGGTCGAACCCAGCGATCGCACCTGGCGCTCCTGGATGGCGCGCAGCAGCTTCGACTGCATGGCCAGGGGCAGGTCGCCGATCTCGTCGAGGAACAGCGTGCCGCCCCGGGCGGCCTGGAAATAGCCTTCACGGTCCTGGTGCGACCCGGTGTACGAGCCCTTCTTGGCGCCGAAGAACTCGGCCTCCAGCAGCGATTCCGGAATGGCGCTGCAGTTCACCGCCACAAACGGCCCATCGGCCCGATGGCTGCAGGCGTGGATGGCGCGGGCCACCAGTTCCTTGCCGGTACCCGATTCGCCGCGCACCAATACCGGCGCCATGCTGCGGGCCACCTTCGCGATTCGCTCCTTGACCTGACACATGGCCTTGGACTCGCCCACCAGGCGTTGCAGGGCGCTCGCCGCACTGGCAACGCTTTCGCCGCTCGGCTGCCGGGCGGCTCCAGGAGCGGCCCGCGCCTTCGGTGTTGTGCCGCTGTCCTGGATGGCCGAGGCCACCACCGATCGGAACTGCTTCAGATCGACCGGCTTGGTGAGGTAGTCGAATGCGCCCGCCTTCAAAGCCTCCACCGCGTTTTCCGCCGAGCCATAGGCGGTCATGACGATGCACCGTTCGCCGCGCTGCTGGGCCGCCATCCGATGCAGCAGTTCCAGCCCCAGGCCATCCGGCAACCGCATGTCGGTGATCACCGCGTCGAACTTCTTGCCGTCCAGGATCTGCCAGGCCTCAGCCAGGGTGCCGGCGGCTTCGACCCGGTAGCCCTCGCGCAGCAGCGTGAGTTCATACAGGGTCCGCAGGTCCGGTTCGTCGTCGACGACCAGAACCTGCGCGGGTGTGGCTAAGGCCGATGGCATCAAGCCGCTATTGTGTCAAATGAAGCTGAGCTGGCAAAGGGGGACGCGCCGGCACTGAAGCTGACGAAGAACTCGTTGCCGTCCCGTCGGCCGGCGCCTTCGCCCGCCGTTCGACGCTGGTAGCCGATCGTCGCACCGTGGCGCTCGCACAATTCACGGCAGATGTACAGGCCCAGGCCGCTGGAACGGCTTTCCGACGAAAAGAACGGCTCGAACAGCCGTTGCTGCACCGTGGCGTCCAGGCCAACGCCGTCGCTCCAGACTCCCAGCCGGGCGGTGTCGCCGACCACCTCGGTGGTGACCCGGATCGAGTCGGACTGGCTGCCGGCATAGCGCAAGGCGTTGTCCAGCAGGTTCACCAGCACGCGCCGCAGGTGGTCGGGCTCAAACGAAATGTGCGCACCCGGCGCCGACAGCGCCAGTTGCAGCCGGTTGTCGCTCTGGGTCTGCCGCGCCCAGTCACCGCAGGCGATGGCCACCGCCGGATCGAGTTCGAGCAGTGGCAACGCCGGCATGCCTTCGTGCCGCACATGCGAGATGTCCAGGATCTCGTCGACGATCTGGGCCAGCCGCTGCGTGTTCTTGCGCACCAAGGCGCTGAGCTGCTTCAGAGTCGGCTCCTGCAGGTCTTCCTCCATCAAGGCGTTGGCCTGCGCGATCGCCGCCAGCGGATTGCGGATTTCGTGCGCCACCGCCGCCGACATCCGGCCCATCGCGGCCAGCTTTTCGGTGCGCAATCGCGCTTCCATCTCACGCAGATCCTCCAGGAACATCACGCACAGGCTTTCGCCCTGCTGTTCGTGCGCTGCCGTCAGGCGGGCGCGCACGTGGACACGCCGCACGTCTCCGCGCTCCTGCTCCAGTGACATTTCGCCGACCTGCGGCCGGCCTTGCGCAAAAGTCGTTTGCGCCAGCGCCATCAGCGGCTGCCAACGCGGCTGGGCAGTGAGCGCGAAGCGTGACTTGCGGTCGGCATGGCCCAAGCCCAGTAACAGCTGTGCCGCCGGATTGGCGGCATGGACCCGGCTTTTGGCGTCCACCACCAACACGCCGTCGGCCAGGGTTTCGATGACCAGCTCGTTCACCTGGACCTGCACCCGCGCGGCTCGTTGCCCCTGCCGGGCCGCGCGTTCCTCCCGCTCCAACCGCGCCGCGAGCTGGTTGACCAGCAAGGCGAGGGCGAAGTAGCCCGTGCCGGTCAGCCCGGCCTGCAGGAACCGGGCCGCGGTTTCGCTCGGAAAATGCAGCGACAGCACCCAGGCATCGGTCAGCAGCAGCAATGTCACACCGGCCGCGGTGCCCAGCGCCAGCAGGCCCGAACCCAGCACCGACCCCATCAGCACCGGAAGCGCGAACAGCGGGGAATAGTTGATGCCGCCGGCCTGAAGGAATTGCAGGGTCGAATAGACCACCAGGTCGACACCGATGGTCGAGACCCATTGGGGGTCGAACGAGCGCCCCGGCGGTTGCGGCCGCGTAAACATGCGCACGGCGAGCGCGGCGGCCAGGTAACTCGAACACAGACCGATCAGCCAGCGGCTGACGTTGAGTGCCGGCGCGAGCGTGTACAGGACGCCGAGCAGCACCAGCAGCACCACCGCGATCGCGACCCGGGCGTTGGTGAAGCCGCGCCACAGGCGTGAAAAGGCCGAGGCTGGTGGCGCGTCGGATCGCGCCGGGCCCAGGAGCGAGAAAGCCGAATCGGATGCCGGGGCCGCCAATTCAGGCCTCGGCGCGCAGCCGGTGTTCGGCGCAGCAATACAACTGCCCGTTCGGGCCCGGCAAGGCGTCGGCGCGCGGCAGATGCACCCGGCAGACCGGGCATTCCACCATTTCCTGCTGTTGCACCGGGGCCTGTCTGGCCTGACCGCGATCTGGAGGATCCGCGCGCCGGCTGCTGCGCAGCAGCCACAGCACCGCCAGGATCACGGCCAGGACCAGGAGGAATTTCATGTCGGGCGTCTCAGCACCACTTCGAGCACGAAACGCGATCCGGCGTACGCGAGCAGCAACAGGAGCGACCCGATGTACAGGACGCGCACTGCCTTGCGGCCGCGCCAGCCGAAGCGCCAGCGACCCAGCAGCAGCGAGGCGAAGACCAGCCACGAAAGCACCGAGAACACGGTCTTGTGGTCCCAGCGCGGGCCGCGAGCCGTCCCGTACAGGGTCTCGCTGAACAGAATGCCGGCCAGCAGCGTGGCCGACAGCAACACGAACCCGGCGGTGGCGAAGCGGAAAGTGAGGCGCTCCAGCGTCAGCAGTGGCAGTCCGGCCTGGGGATCGGCCGCGTTGCGGATGTTGCGCTCGGCGCGCATCATCAGCCACGCGTGCACCACCGCGGCGGCAAACAGGCCGTACGAAGAGATGCCAAGCGCCCAGTGCAGCGGCAGCCAGGGCGAAGCGCTGACGTGCAGCTCGCTGCCCGGAAACACCAGTGCCAGCAGCACGGCGGCCGAACCGAGTCCGGCCAGGGCCCAGCGCGCCTCCAGCTGGGGGAACATCTGCCGTTCGACCGCATACACCGTGAGCACCAGCCAGGCCGTGACCGAAAGCGATGGTGCGAAGCCGAAACGGTGCGGCTCGGCGACCAGGCCCAGGATCAGCACAACGGCGTGCACCAGCCAGGCAACCAGCAGGGCGATGCGGGCCGCTTGGTCCGACATGCGCGATCCGGCCGCCGCCGGCACGGCGTAAGCCAAGGCCGCGATCAGCGTCAGCACCACGCTCGGGAGGGACGCACTGGCTAGAATCATGGTTTCACAGTTTAGCCGTGCTTCACCTTCTCGAAGCATTTATATGGCATCCACCCTCACCGACAAACTTTCCCGCCTGGCCAAGGAGCTCCGGGGCCAGGCCCGCATCACCGAGACCAACGTGCAGGACATGCTGCGCGAGGTGCGCATGGCGTTGCTCGAAGCGGACGTCGCCCTGCCGGTGGTGCGTGACTTTATCGCCCGCGTCAAGGACAAGGCCATGGGTCATGAGGTGCTGGGCTCCCTGTCCCCGGGCCAGGCCCTGGTGGGCATCGTCAGCCGTGAACTGGCCGACACCATGGGCCAGGGCGTCAGCGACATCAACCTGCACGCCCAGCCGCCCGCGGTCATCCTGATGGCGGGCCTGCAGGGCTCCGGCAAGACGACCACGACGGCGAAGCTGGCCAAGCACCTGATCGAAAAGCGCAAGAAGAAGGTACTGACCGTTTCGGGCGACGTCTACCGCCCCGCCGCCATCGAGCAGCTCAAGACCGTCACAGCGCAGGCCGGCGCCGAATGGTTTCCCAGCACGCCGGAGCAAAAGCCGGTGGACATCGCCAGGGCGGCGCTCGATTACGCCAAGCGCCAGTATTTCGACGTGCTGCTGGTGGACACCGCCGGCCGGCTGGCGATCGACGAGGCGCTGATGCGGGAAATCAAGGAACTGCACGCGGTCCTGAACCCGGTCGAAACCCTGTTCGTGGTCGACGCCATGCAGGGCCAGGACGCCGTCAACACGGCCAGGGCCTTCAAGGAAGCCTTGCCGCTGACCGGCATCGTGCTGACCAAGATGGACGGCGACTCGCGCGGCGGCGCGGCGCTGTCGGTGCGCCAGGTCACCGGCGCGCCGATCAAGTTCGCCGGCGTGAGCGAAAAGCTCGACGGCCTGGAAGTGTTCGATGCCGAGCGCCATGCCGGACGCATCCTCGGCATGGGCGACATCGTGGCGCTGGTCGAGCAGGTTACCGCCGGCGTCGACATGGAAGCGGCGCAGAAACTGGCGGCCAAGGTCAAGAGCGGCGCCGGCTTCGACCTGAACGATTTCCTGTCGCAGATCCAGCAGATGAAGAGCATGGGTGGCCTGTCGCAACTCATGGACAAATTGCCCGCGCAGATGCAGGCCAAGGCGGGTCAGGTCGACATGGACAAGGCCGAGCGCGACATCCGCCGCAAGGAGGGGATCATCCAGAGCATGACGCCGTTGGAGCGGCGCAAGCCCGAGCTGATCAAGGCCACGCGCAAGCGGCGCATCGCCGCGGGCGCCGGCGTCCACGTGCAGGAAGTGAACCGCCTGCTCAACGAGTTCGACCAGATGCAGGGGATGATGAAGAAGATGAAGGGCGGCGGCCTGATGAAGATGATGAAGCGGATGGGCGGGGGCAAAGGGATGCCGAAGATGCCCTTCTAGTCACTTGCAAATCGCCTGGGGCGATTTGCAAGTGTTCCGATCGGATGAGAAAGGCCGGGCAAAGCCCGGCCTTTCTCATGAGGGGATGGCGCTGCATGTTATTCCACGCCATCCGGCTGCCCCTGCGGGGGCGAGTGCGGAAAGCTATCGCGGGCGGATCAGACCGCCTCTTGCTCCTTGACGAGCACTTCACCGCGCAGCGAATGGGTGTTGGCGCCGGTGATCCTCAGGTCGATCAGCTGGCCGACCAGGCGCGACGGGCCCTTGAAGTTCACCATGCGGTTGCACTCGGTGCGTCCGGCCAGCTCGCTCGCATCCTTGCGCGACGCGCCCTCCACCAGCACGCGCTGCACGGTGCCGACGCGGCTCTCGCTGATGCGACGGGCGCTGTCGTTGATGGCCGCCTGCACCTGCTGCAACCGTTTGAGCTTGACTCCGTAGGGCGTGTCGTCGCGCAGGTTGGCCGCCGGCGTCCCCGGCCGCGGACTGAAGATGAAACTGAAGCTGTCGTCGTAGCCCACCTCGTCGATCAGCTTCATCAGCTTGGCGAAGTCGTCTTCGGTCTCGCCCGGGAAGCCGACGATGAAGTCGCTGGACAGCGCCAGTTCGGGACGGATCGCGCGCAGCTTGCGGATCGTGCTCTTGTATTCCATGGCCGTGTAGCCGCGCTTCATCGCCATCAGGATGCGATCGCTGCCGTGCTGCACCGGCAGGTGCAGGTGGCTTACCAGCTTGGGCACCTTCGCGTAGGCCTCGATCAGGCGCTGCGTGAATTCGTTGGGATGACTGGTGGTGTACCGGATGCGCTCAATGCCGGGGATGTCCGCGACGTATTCGAGCAGCAGCGCGAAGTCGGCGATGTCGGCGGTGTCGCCCATCCGGCCGCGATAGGCGTTGACGTTCTGGCCCAGCAAGGTGACTTCCCTGACGCCCTGGTCGGCCAGACCGGCGACTTCGACCAGCACGTCCTCGAACGGCCGCGAAACCTCCTCGCCCCGGGTGTAGGGCACCACGCAATAGCTGCAATACTTGGAGCAGCCCTCCATGATGCTAACGAACGCGGTGGCGCCATCGACTTGCGCGGGCGGCAAGGCGTCGAACTTCTCGATCTCGGGAAAGCTGATGTCGACCTGGGGCCGTTGCTGCAGGCTGCGCTGGCGGAGCAGCTCGGGCAGGCGATGCAGGGTCTGCGGACCGAACACCACGTCGACGAAGGGTGCGCGCTCGATGATGGCGCTGCCCTCCTGGCTGGCGACGCAGCCGCCCACGCCGATCAGCACGCCTTTCTGCTTGAGGTGCCTGACGCGGCCGAGGTCGCTGAAGACCTTCTCCTGGGCCTTCTCGCGTACCGAGCAGGTATTGAACAGGATCAGGTCGGCCTCTTCGACGTCGTTCGTGGGTTCGTAGCCCTGCGCGGCCTTCATGACATCGGCCATCTTGTCCGAGTCGTACTCGTTCATCTGGCAGCCGAAGGTCTTGATGAAGACTTTGCGCGTCATTCCGCGTTCCTACTTGCGCGCGCCGAAGATGAGCGACAGCAGTTCGGCAAAGCGCTTGTAGCCATCCGCGCCTTCGCCAGTGCCACCGAGCTTGCCGTACTCCGCTTCGGTCAGGATCCACACCTCGTGCACCAGGCCCGCCGCGTCGCGGCGGTACACCACCGGCAACTTCTTGCCGACGAGGCCGCCGGAAAGCACCAGCATATTGTTGAGGTCGTGGATGCGCGATCCGGGGGAAA